>JBIKVL010000799.1:0-3041 GCA_044356875.1 Pirellulaceae bacterium
AACGGCAAATCGGTGGCGAGCAACGACGCTCGCTCCGAAAGTTCAGCCCCAGCCGTCGAGAGCACCGAGACTCCTCGTGCCCGCGGCGGCTTGTCGGATGACGCGAACGGCGATCAAGCTCGCTCTGGAGCGGCAATGCGCCCGGATGCGGAACGTCACTCGGCCTTCCGCCAAGTGGCCTACCTGCAAGATCCGCTTGCCAAGACGCCATTCACGGCCCAGTCGCCCGTGGCAACGCCGGAAAAACCGACCGCGCAGCCGTCACTCAACCCGGCCGCGCCCGCCGCTGGCGTTCCGGCGAAATCCGCGGACACTCCGGCCCAAGGGCCCTCGACAGAAAAGCCGGACGCCAACCCGGCACCGCGATCCGATGCCAAGCCCGATTCAAGGCCCGCTGCACAGCCCGCTGCGAAATCGGCTGGGCGAGCGGACTCGAAGTCGGATTCCAAGTCGGATGCGAAACCGGACGCGAATTCAGATTCCAACCCGGATGTGAAGGCGGATACATCGGCAGATGCGGCTGAGGGCGAAAAGTCCACCGACCGGCCATCGACCGATTCGGAAGACGAGCGGCCGTCGACATCGTCCCGCAAAACAAACGGGGCGGGGCGTCCACGCGACACATTGCCGCCTCCCGAGTCACTCGACAAGCCAGTGGCGCCTGCAGGTCCGAAACCACCCCGACCGGTGCTCGCCTTGCCATCGTTACCCGGCGAGGCCGCTCGGCCGCCGCAGCCAGACGGCGAGGAAGTCCGGTCGGTGTTGCCGCTGCGGAGCGTCATCGAATCGGTCTACTACTCGTTCCCCGCCCTGGAGGCGGCGATGCGCGAGGCCGATATCGCGGACGGCAAGCGGTTGGCCGCCAGCGGCGAATTCGACTTGAAGGTCAAAGCGGAAAGCATGTCGCTCGCCACGGGCTTCTACGACAACTATCGCAACCTGGTGAAGCTGGAACAGGCGCTGATGCCGGGTGGCAGCGTCTACGGGCAGTATCGGATCGGCGATGGCAGTTTTCCCGAATACTATCGCGATCGGGAAACGAACGAAGGCGGCGAATTCAAGGTTGGTTGGCAGACGCCGCTCATGCGGAACCGCGCGATCGATCAGCGACGCGCTGACATTTTCCAAGCCACGCTCCGCCGCGAGCAGGTGGATCCGTTCGTCCAAGGGTTGTTGTTGGAGTTCACCTACGGCGCGGCCGACGCCTATTGGTCGTGGGTCGCGGCCGGGTTGAGCTACGACGCGCAGCGGGACTTGCTGCGGGTGACCGAAGAACGGAACAAGCAGTTCGAAGAGCGAGTGAAACAAGAGGACTTGGCGGCGATCGAACTGGTCCAAAACGAACGGTTGATCGCGTCGCGCCAGGCGAAGGTGGTCGAGGCCGAACGGAAGCTCCAACAATCGGCGATCAAGCTGTCGCTGTTCTTTCGCGACGGCCAAGGGCGGCCCGTGATGCCGCCACCGTCGATGTTGCCCGACGCGTTTCCCGAACCGACGGCTCCGGACCGAACCGAGTTCGCGGCGGCGGTCGAGGCGGCGGTCGCGCAGCGTCCGGAGATTCGCGAGTTGGACTTGCAGCGGCAACAGGCCGAGGTCGATCTGTCGCTCGGGGAAAACATGCGGTTGCCGTCGTTCGACGCCGTCATCCAGGCTTCGAAAGACGTTGGGGCGCCCGCTTCCAAGAAGGGGGATAAGACACCGTTCGAACTCGAAGCCGGCCTGATGTTCGAACTGCCGCTGCAGCGACGCAAGGCCGACGGCAAGATCCGCGAAGCGTCCGGCAAACTGTCCCAGTTGGCGGCCAAACGCGAGTTCACGCAGAACAAGATCGCGAACCAAGTGCAGGACGCGCAGTCGGCGTTGGCCACTTCGTTCGATCGAGTGGCCCTTGCCCGGCGGAACGTGACGCTGGCTCGGCGGTTGGAAGCGGCGGAACGTCAGCGGTTTGACGCCGAAGACAGCGACCTGCTCCGGGTCGCCTTGCAGGAGGCGGCGGAAATCGAAGCGACACTCCTCGAATTCGACACGCTCGCCGACTACTTTAAGGCGCGAGCGGCGCTGCGGGCGGCGATTGGCGCCGACCCGCTGGCCAACAACGACGAGTGAGACGCGTATGAATATGGAACCGGCACCGGCGGCGCCGGACGCCTCCTTGCCCGATCCGGCTCGGCCGATCGTGGGCGTGGTGATGGGTAGCAAGTCGGACTGGGAAACGATGCGGCATGCCTCCGAGGCGTTACGGGATTTCGGCATTCCCCACGAATGCCGAGTGGTCTCCGCCCATCGCACGCCGCAGTGGATGGCCGAGTATGCGACTTCGGCCGTGGATCGCGGGCTCGAGATCATCATCGCCGGCGCTGGCGGAGCGGCTCACCTGCCCGGCATGATCGCCGCGCAGACCGTGCTGCCCGTGCTGGGAGTGCCCGTGCAGAGCCGAGCGCTCAACGGATTGGATAGCCTGCTGTCGATTGTGCAAATGCCCGGCGGCGTGCCCGTCGGAACGCTGGCGATCGGCGAGGCGGGCGCGAAGAACGCGGGATTGCTCGCGATTCGCATCCTCGCCACCAACCGCCCCTGGCTCCGCGAACGGCTCGAAGCGTTCCATGCGCGGCAAACGGCTGGAGTGCTCGAGGATTCGCGGCTATGAGCGACTCCACAAGCCCCTCCGCGTCGCGGAATCCGATCCTGCCCGGCGCGACGCTCGGCGTGCTGGGCTCGGGGCAGTTGGGCCGCATGTTCGCCATCGCCGCGCGACGGATGGGCTATCGAGTCCATGTTTTGTCGCCAGACAGCGACACGCCGACGGGCCAGGTGGCGGATGTCGAAGTGCGGGCCGACTACTTGGATCTGGACGCTGTCGCCTCGTTCGCCCGCGGCGTATCGGTGGTCACGTTTGAATTTGAAAACGTGCCGGCGGAGACGGCGGAGGCGGCCGAGCGCCACGCGCCGGTCCGTCCTGGCTTTCACGTGCTGCACACCACGCAAAACAGGCTCCGCGAAAAGACGTTTCTCCGCGATGCCGGTTTTCCGGTCACGCCCTT
>JBIKVL010000800.1:0-3036 GCA_044356875.1 Pirellulaceae bacterium
ACACTGAACAATTGTACGCGTTGGACACGGTCCTAACCCGCTATGATTTTTCAACGCGACTCTATTCTCCTTGCCCCGGTCGACTCGCGGAAACAAAAACCGCAACTGCTGGTGATTCACGAAGGTTGAACGACTGAAGCCTGGACGCTGGCAAGTCCACAGCGATCAAACGCATCAAACACATTCGATATCACCTGCGGCGTTGGAGAAGGTGATTCTGCCCGCGTTGACGCAGGACCGCTTCTAACGATTCACGAGCTTGGCGGCGGGTTGCTGATGTTGGGCCGCGAGCGCTATCATACGACGTCTGTACATCTAGCTTTAAGGAGATTTCAACGTGGCGACAGTGGAAACGAAGCGCTTGCCTTACAAGGTCAAGGATATTGGGCTCGCCGAGCTCGGCCGGAAACGGATCATGCTGGCGGAAAATGAGATGCCCGGCCTGATGGCATTGCGAAAAAAATACGGCCAATCCAAGCCGCTGACAGGGGCTCGGATTGCCGGTTGCTTGCACATGACGACCGAGACGGCCGTGCTCATCGAGACGCTGGTCGAACTGGGCGCGCAGGTGACATGGAGTTCCTGCAACATTTTCTCCACGCAAGACGATTCGGCCGCGGCCGTGGCGGCTCGTGGGGTTCCGGTGTTCGCCTGGAAGGGCGAAACGCTGGAAGAGTTCGACTGGTGCATCGAGCAGACGCTGTTCTTCCCGGACGGCCAGCCGCTCAACCTGATCCTGGACGACGGCGGCGACCTGACGTCGATGGTGCATCAAAAGTTCCCCGAGCTGCTCAGCGGAATCAAGGGTCTGTCGGAGGAAACGACGACCGGCATCCACCGCCTTGAACAGATGCATGCTCGCGGCGAATTGAAGTTGCCGTCGATCGACGTCAACAATTCGGTGACCAAGAGCAAATTCGACAACTTGTACGGCTGCCGCGAATCGCTGGCGGACGGCATCAAGCGGGCGACCGACGTGATGCTCGCCGGCAAGGTGGCCGTGGTCGCGGGCTACGGCGACGTCGGCAAGGGTTGCGCTCACTCGCTCCGCAGCTATGGCTGCCGAGTGATCGTGACGGAGATCGATCCGATCAACGCCCTGCAGGCGGCGATGGAAGGCTTCGAGGTCACGACGATGGAGGACGCCGCCTCGGAGGGCCACTTGTTCGTGACGACGACCGGCTGCTGCGACATCATCCGCGGCGAGCACGTCGTGCAGATGAAAAACGACGCGATCATCTGCAACATCGGCCACTTCGACATCGAGATCGACGTGGCGTGGCTCGAACAGCAGGTGGCGGATGGCAAGGCGACGAAGCTGAACATTCGTCCCAGCGATCTCGGAGCCGTCGATCGCTACACGTTCAAGGCCACCGGCCGCAGCGTGTTGTTGTTGGCGGAAGGGCGATTGGTGAATCTCGGGTGCGCAACGGGCCATCCGGCGTTCGTGATGAGCAACAGCTTCACGAACCAAGTGCTCGCGCAGTTGGCCTTGTGGCAGGACTCGGAGAGCTACGAAGTGGGCGTGCATCGCCTCCCGAAGAAGCTCGACGAGGAAGTCGCGCGGTTGCACCTCGAGCAGATCGGGGTGCGGCTGACGAAGCTGACGACGAAGCAGTCCGATTATCTCGGCATCCCGGTCGAAGGCCCATACAAGCCGGCCTATTACCGGTACTAGTCGTCTCGGCCGGCGAGCTCCGCAGCGGATTCGCTGCCGCTCTTGGCCATTCTTTCCGCCGAGCGAACTTCGCTCGGCGAGGCGTAAGCGGCACCGCGGGTGCCGCTTTTCATGCGCCTCCATCTCAGGGGCGGCCGAAGAATCGCTCCCCTGCCGGCTGTCTATCCGAACCGATCTTGTGGTTCGCCAATGCCGGGCGGGGCCGCGCCGGGCCGTGGCGAGTGGCGCCAACATCAGCATGATGGCTGTTCCGCCAAGCGATCCCCAGAGCGACGCGTCTCGGCTGCGCCGTCACGCTCTGCCCTGGGCCGCCCTGTGAAGGCCCCTTTGGGGCGAGAAGACAGGCCGACCGCTGACCGCTCCGCGACGCTTTGGCGTATGATCGAGGAACTTCAGCGGCGAGCGAGAGCGGGACGGACCGCGACAGCTCGCGGCGTTCCTCTTTCTTTCCACACAGCTTTTCGACGATGCCACACATTCAAGCGTTTCGCGGCTTGCGGTACGACCTCGGCCATGTTGGTTCCTTGAGCGACGTGATCGCGCCGCCCTACGACGTGATCGATCCCGCCTTGCAGGATCAGCTCTACAAAAAGCACCCCGCGAATGTGATTCGCTTGGAGTTGAACCGCGACGAGCCAGGGGACGACGCCACCAGCAATCGCTACACGCGGGCCGCGCGGTTCCTGCGGAACTGGCGGAGCGAAGGGGTGCTGCAGGTCGAGCCTGATCCGGCGTTGTACGTTTATCACCAGGTGTTCCAGCACCAAGGGCAAGAGTATCAACGGCGCGGGTTCATGACGCGCGTGCGGCTCGAACGGTTCGGCGAAGGAAAGATCTATCCGCACGAAGAGACCCATGCGTCGGCGAAGCAGGACCGGCTGTTGTTGACGCAGGCCTGCCGGACGAACATCAGCCAGATCTTCGGACTCTATCCCGATCCGGCCAACGAGGCCCAAGAACTGCTCGAAGCGGCCGTGGCGGGCAAAACGCCGCTGCAGGCCACCGACCACTTGGGCGTGGTGCATCGGCTGTGGATCGTCACCGACGTGCGCACGATCTCGCAGGTGTCGGCGATCATGGACCCGAAGCCGATGTACATCGCCGACGGCCATCACCGCTACGAGACGGCGTGCAACTATCGCGATCAGTTGGCGGCGGCCGGCCCGATCAGCGACACGCACCCGGCCAACTACGTGTTGACGATGTGCGTCAGCATGAACGACCCGGGCATGATTGTGTTGCCCACGCATCGGCTGTTCCGGGGAATGGCGCCGATGACGGCCGCCGAACTGGCCGGGAAGCTGGGCGGCTATTTCACGACGCGGTCGGCGGGGAACGGACCGAGTCGCGCGTCGGCC
>JBIKVL010000801.1:0-3034 GCA_044356875.1 Pirellulaceae bacterium
CCTGAATTGTCGCCGCCCTACATCGGTTTCCTGTTCTGCCGCATCGTGCTTGGCTTTTTTGAAGCGGGGCAGTGGCCGTGCGCGCTCGTCACGACCCAGCGGTTGCTCGCCGCCGCCGACCGTCCGTTCGGCAACAGCATCTTGCAGAGCGGCGCGTCGCTGGGCGCGATCCTCACGCCGTTCGTCATCATGGCGTTCGACCCGTTCGCCGGCGTGGCGATTCCCGCCGACGTTGTCCCCACCCCGGAACAGCTCGGCTGGTGGCGGATGCCGTATGTCGTGATTGGCTGCCTCGGTTTGTTGTGGGTTTTCCCGTGGCTATTCCTGGTGGGGCCGAACGACCTGCGAATCCAGGCGCATAGCCCCGCCCCGACAATCGCCGAAAACGGCGCTCGCCGGGGTGCGGGGAATGGTTCCGAATCGAACGCTGGCAGCACGCTGAGAATCGTACGGCGGCTGGCGGCGTTGGTCGTGGTGGTGGTGGTCATCAACGCGACGTGGCAGTTCTTTCGAGCTTGGTTGCCCAAGATGCTCGAACAGCATTACGGCTATTCGGCCGGCGCGGTGCGGTGGTTTGTGCCGGCGTACTACATCGCGACGGACATCGGCTGCATCGCCGCGGGACTTGCCGTGAAATGGCTGGCGAACCGCAAGTGGAACATCCACACCGCGCGCGTCGCGACCTTCACGGTGTGCGCGCTGCTGACTTCGCTGAGCACGATCGCGGCGTCGTTGCCCGCTGGCTGGCCACTGCTGGGATTGCTGTTGGTAATTGGGTTTGGCGCCTTGGGGCTGTTTCCCAATTACTACTCGTTCACGCAGGAAATCTCGACCCGTTTCCAGGGACGGGTGAGTGGTTCGCTGGCGTTTATCACCTGGGTTGTTTCGGGTGAAATGCAAGCCCGCGTAGGCAAGTTGATCGACGAAACGGGTTCGTACGCCTCTGGCGTGTTCTGGATCGGCCTGGCGCCGCTGGTCGGCAGCGTGGCCCTGTTAGTGCTCTGGGGGCCGAGCAAGCCCGCAACAGTCGAGCCGCGTTAGCGGGCGATGCGTGGCGGAATTCCCCGAACTTTGCGACATAGCGGACGATCTCCCATAGCCGCCGAGACACGGCGACGCGCGTGCACGACCGCGCGTCGTTGAACGTGCGTTCATCGAACGTCCTCGATCGAACGCGCGTCGATCGAATGTTGGAGCGTCAACCTGTCCGTTGAGGACTTCGCTTCTGGCGTCCTTACCAGTGCGCGCGGCGGCTCACGACCTCGTCGAGTTCCCGTTCCTCGGCGCGGCGAATCGCTTCGGCCAATTGCTGTTGGTGGCGGTGGAGCAACTGTTGAAGCGGTTCGTGCTGCTGCTTCGCCTTCCGCAATTCTTCGCGGGAAGCTTCCAGCCGGGCTTCGAGCGCCACGCCTTCCTGCCGCAGCGTTTCCAGTTCTTGGCGGAGCGACGTCTCGTAGTCGTGTTGGTTGCGGACGGCCGCCAACGAGATGCCGCCGGCGCGAAGCGACTCGCGGCGGCGTTCCTGTTCGGCGAGGATTTCGCCGCAAAGCTGCTCGGCGCGGCTCCGCAGTTGCCGTTCTTCCTGGAAAGCCGCCGACCATTCCATTCGACGCTCATCCAGAGCCGTTTCACGAACCCGCAGCACCGCATCCAATCGGGACCGATTCATCTTGATCGCCTCGTTGAAAGTCCATTCCGAACCCTTAACGCATCCCTGCCGTCCCGCTGTTCATGGCTCGGGGACCGGCCATGGACGCGAGGCGGTTCAGTTGGTCGAGCATGTTGTCGAACGGCGCGGATTCCGCCAAGTCCTGTCGCAAGAATTTGAGGATTTCCGGCCGCCGTTCGATCGCCGTATCGACGGCTGGGCTAGCGCCGGGCCGGTAGGCTCCCAAAGCGATCAGGTCGGCATGTTCCTGGTAGGCGGCCAACCATTCGCGGATGCGGACCGCTTGCAGCCGATGATCTGGCGACACCACTTCCGGCATGACGCGGCTCACGCTTTCCAACACGTCGATCGCGGGAAAGTGGCCTTGGCCGGCCAGTTTTCGCGACAGCCAGACATGGCCATCAAGCAATCCGCGCACGGCGTCGCTGACGGGTTCATGGAAGTCGTCGCCGTCAACCAGCACCGAGTAAAACCCGGTGATGCTGCCGATTTCTGAGCGGCCGCTGCGTTCGAGCAAGCGGGGGAGCATCGCGAAAGTGGAGGGCGGATAACCGCGGGTGGCGGGTGGCTCGCCGGCGCCGAGGCCGATTTCGCGGTGCGCGTGCGCGAAACGCGTCAGCGAGTCCATCAGCAACAGCACGTCGCGTCCTTGATCCCGAAAGTGCTCGGCGATAGCAGTGGCCGTGAACGCGGCGCGCACGCGAAGTGGAGCCGGCTCATCGCTGGTCGCCACGACGACCACGCTTCGCGCCCTTCCCTCCTCGCCCAAATCGCGCTGCAGGAATTCATTCACCTCGCGGCCCCGTTCGCCAATCATGGCGACCACCACCACGTCGGCGGCGGCGTTGCGCACCAGCATGCCCAACGACACGCTTTTGCCCACTCCCGCTCCGGCGAAGATGCCGAGGCGTTGTCCGAGCCCACAGGTCAGCAATCCGTCGATCGCGCGAATGCCGGTGGCGAACGGCCGATCGATTCGCGGCCGGAGAATCGCCGCCGGCGGGGCTCGATCGAGCGGCGCTTGGTAGGGACACGCCGCCGGCCCTTGGCCGTCAATCGTCCGCCCGCGCGCGTCGATCACGCGCCCCAGCAAGGCGTCGCCAACCGGGACAACGCGAGTCGTGCGTTTGAGCCGCACACGTTGGCCGTAGCGGACTCCGTCCACAGCGCCCCAGGGATAAATCAGAGCCAGTTCGTCGCGAAAGCCGACAACCTCGCCCGCCAATTCGCGAGCGGCGGCCGTCTCGATGGCCACCTGGGAGCCGATCGGGGCGGGGAAGTCGGCGACGCCGACCACCAACCCTTCCAGCCGCACGACGCTTCCCGACAACGCCGCTGGCAGACAGCGGGCCACTCGCTCTAAAA
>JBIKVL010000803.1:0-3032 GCA_044356875.1 Pirellulaceae bacterium
CGAAATAGGGCAGGCGCTGGAGGCTGAGCACAACCGTGGAGATGGTCGGGTCGGCGGCCGCTTCAAGAGCGGCCCGCCATTCGGGAAAAAACTCGTCCTGGCTGAAGCAGCCGACATTCCGTAGCAACGCGACCACAAGCGACGAATCGTTGCGTTCGATGGCCAGGAATGGGATTTCGCTCATGACGCGAATCGCTTGACCAAGGTGACTTCGTTGCCGCACGGCTCGAACACCACTTCGTCCATAAACGTGCGCATCAGCATGACGCCGCGGCCGCTGGGTTGATCGAGATTGCTGGGATCGGTGGGATCGGGAAGCGATTGAGGATCGAAGCCCGGACCTTCGTCGCGGATTCGAAAGCGGGCTTCATCGCGGGAAATCTCGGCGCGGACATAAACCTTCCGCTCGCAGTACGGCGCTTGTTCGCGGCGCTGCCGGACAATCTCCCGATACTCGGCCGCGTCGAGCTCGCGGAGGGCCGAACTCAATTCCAGGTTGCCATGGTAAATCGCGTTGTTCAACGCCTCTTCCAACGCCACGGAAACGCGGATGCCGATGCTCTCGTCATGGTGGCCGACGCCGCGGAGGCCACGAATCATGTAGTGGACGATCGAGGGCACGAGCCGCGGATCGTTATCGAGCTCGAATTCGCAGTCTTGCCGCACGAGGCGGCCGATCAGCCGCTGCTGCTGCTCTTGCTGACGTAGGATTTCGAGCAATTTGAGGACGGTGTCGGCAAGCAAACTCGACAGATGGCTCTTGGGAACATAACTAGCCGCGCCCGCATGCAAGGCGTTCACGGCGATTTCCTCGCTGCCATAGCCCGTCATGAGAATGATCGGCACTTGCGGATAGGCGGCGACGATCGCTTTGACGAGCGCGAAGCCGTCCATTTCGGGCATGACCAGATCGGTAATGACGACATCGGGGACGGATTGGCGCAGCGTTTCCAACGCGGCCGCGCCGCTCTCGACCAGCTGCACCGACAGGCCGCCCGCCTTCTCCAACAGGCCACGCACAACCTTGCGGTCGACCGCATTGTCATCCACGACCAGGACCGTCGACATTTCGCCTCACCTCACGCGTTCCACAAACGCCGGGGCAGCAGCGCCCCAGTGCGCCGCCGCCTTGGCGTTCGCCTTGAACGCCCGCAAACTTACCAAAAACCCACACTGCGCGGCGACCGGGTACCCGAACGCACTCGGCGAGCGCCGGTGGAATTCGGCAAACGCGACCGAAAAGCCCCAACGATATGCCCGAACGATGTGCCCCAACGATATGCCCGAACGATGTGCCCCAACGATATGCCCGAACGATGTGCCCGAACGACGTGCCCTACGGATGAGTCCCGCGCAACCGCCGCCACTTGGTTGCCGCTTCCGACAAAATGTGTTCCATCCGTCGATTCAATTCGGCGGCGATCACTGCGACTTCCGCGATGTCGTTCCCTCGACCGGCCTGCTCGAGGCGGAAAGCCAACGCTTGCGTCTCCTTCGCCCCAAGGTACCGCAGCGAGCTTTTCAAGGTATGCGCCGCGAGGTGGAGCGCGGCCGCATCGCCCGCTTTCACCGCGCGGTCGATCGCCAGGCTCTGACGCGGAGCTTCCGCCAAGAACGCCTCGAGCACTTCGGCGAGCAGTTCGGTGTCTCCGCCCATGATGTCCAGGGCCGACGCCCAATCGACCAGCGACGCGGACGCGTCCGGCGAAACAGTCTTCACGGCGGGCGATTCACTGGCCATGTGATGCTCGTATCCCCACGCGGCGATAAGCGATAAGGCCGTTATGTTAGTCCAGCTGCGGGGCGAGTTCCAAGCGTTTTTCCCCGGTTTCCACGGGGGGCCGCCGAACGCACCAGTGCCCGAACGGTCGATGTCCGTCTAAGATGTGCGGCGGATTGGGGTGAACACCGCCCATGGTCGCGAACGCGTGGCCAAGGGGAAGATGCGGAAAGCGAGCGGTCGGCGATGGGTTGTAGAGCTTTGACGGCACTGCCGGTCTTCAACGAAGCGAAACATGTGGATCGGGTCTTGGATCTCGTGGTCCGCCAGGGCACGGACGTGTTGGTCGTCGACGACGGTTCGACCGACGGCACCGACGCCATCCTTGCCGCCCGGTCCGACATCGCGGTCGCGTCCCACGCCAAAAACCAGGGTTACGGCGCGGCGTTGCGGACGGCCTTCGCCTATGCGCTCGAACATCGCTACGACGTGCTGGTGACGATCGACTGCGACGGCCAGCACGAACCGCAGTTGATTCCCGATTTCGTCGCCGCATGCGTCGACCAGGAACTCGTGTCGGGAACTCGCTACCTTCAGCAATTCCAGGGCGACAGCGCCCCGCCGCCGGAACGCCTTCGCATCAATCGCCTGATCACCACGGAAATCAACCAACGTCTCGGCCTGTCGCTCACCGACGCCTTTTGCGGGTTTAAGGCGTATCGCGTGCCGGCGCTCGCCGGTCTGCGAATCACCAACACTGGCTACGCCATGCCGCTGGAATTGTGGGTACAGGCGGTGGCGTTGAAGTGGCGGATACGCGAATTCGCCGTGCCGCTGATTTACCTCGACGAAGCCCGCTCGTTTGGCGGCGCGCTGGATAACGCGGATACTCGCCTGCGACACTATTTGCAGGTTCTGGATTCGGCCCAGTCCGCTGTGCGGTCTGTCGAGTGGCGCGAACACTTGGCCCAGTCTGGTTCGACTGGCGGTTGTCAGGATTGCGCGAGCGTCCAACGGGCGAGTTTGAAGCCGATCATCGCGGACGGAAGCGGGACATGACCGGGGAGCGCGGGACGCTCGACTATCGACAACTCCGCGCCCCCGCCGCAGATCTCGGG
Source organism: Pirellulaceae bacterium (assembly GCA_044356875.1). Taxonomy (GTDB): domain Bacteria; phylum Planctomycetota; class Planctomycetia; order Pirellulales; family Pirellulaceae; genus CAIXSC01. Next base: position 2,839 of record JBIKVL010000803.1, read on the forward strand.
GCGCTCGTCGAACCAACCGGCTCCCGCTGGCGGGCGAGCTTCGCGGCCAATCGCGAGCGACTCGTGGCCAGCGACCGCCAGCACTGGGCGGGAACGACGCTCGGCGAACTCCGCCGGTCCGCCCGCGAACAATTGCTCGTCGCCGCCCGCCGCCACACAGGCCAGTACCGCACGCTTGAAGCGTGCCTCGCCGA
>JBIKVL010000802.1:0-3032 GCA_044356875.1 Pirellulaceae bacterium
GGTTACATCGGCCTGGAAATGGGCACGGTGTACGCTAATCTCGGTACGAAGGTCAGCGTGGTCGAACTGACGGACGGGTTGCTGCCCGGGGCCGATCGCGACCTCGTCAAGCCGTTGCAGAAGAACCTGCAAAAGCTGTTCGAGGACCGGATTTTCCTGAACACCAAAGTTGGTTCGATCGGCCTTCGCGACAACACGGTCGAGGTGGCGTTCGAGGGGCCGGCGAAGTTCGGCGTCGAGCGTTACGACCGCGTGTTGGTGTCGGTGGGACGCCGTCCTAATAGCCGTGGCATCGGTCTCGAAAACACTCGCGTTGAAGTCAATCAACGCGGCTTCGCGGTCTGCGACAAGCAGCAACGCACGGCTGATCCCCACATTCTCGCCATTGGCGATGTGGCGGGCGAACCAATGTTGGCTCACAAGGCTTCCCACGAGGCGAAGGTGGCCGTCGAGACCGCGATGGGAAAGGCGACCGCTTTCGACAAGGCGGCCATTCCCGCTGTCGTGTTCACCGATCCCGAAATCGCCTGGGCCGGCTTGATGCAAGATCAAGCGGCGAAAGAAGGCCGCGAAGTCGAAGTGGCCGTTTATCCATGGGCAGCAAGCGGTCGTGCCCAAGCCCTCGGACGCACCGAAGGGTTTACGAAGTGGATCATCGATCCCAAGACCGAACGCGTGCTCGGCTGCGGCATCGTCGGCCCTGGCGCTGGCGAATTGATCGCCGAAGCCGTGCTCGCCATCGAAATGGGCTGCGAAGTCCGTGACCTCACCGAATCGATCCATCCGCACCCGACGCTCAGCGAAACCGTCATGAACGCCGGCGAAATTTTCTTCGGCACCGCCGTCGAAATGTACAAGCCCAAAAAGCATGGCTAGTTGCCAGTTGCCAGTTGCCAGTTGCCAGTTGCCAGTTGCTAGTTGCTAGTTGCTAGTTGCTAGTAATTATTGGCTGGTAGTTTTGCGGGATTTCAGGCTTGCTTTTTGCGTCGTTCCTGCTGAGCGAACCGCTCTATGCGATTTCACGGCAAAACGGCGGTGGTGACGGGTGCGGCGAGCGGGATTGGCGAGTCGGTAGCGTGTATGCTCGCCCGTCAGGGGATCGAGCGAGTCGGGTTGGTCGATTTCTCCGAGCGGATTGAAGCGGTCGTGGCGGCGGTCGATGCGGCGGCTGGTCGGCCGGTGGCTCGCGTGTTTCGCGGCGACGTCTGCGATGCCGCGTTTCGCGTTGCTTGTTTTGACTCGCTGGTCCAAGACGGACCGCCGCCCTCGTTCTGCGTTCCGGCGGCGGGAATCACTCGCGACGCCTTGTCCGTCAAGCTCGACAAGGCGTCAGGCCGCGCCAGCATCTACCCGCAAGAGACCTTCCAACGGGTGCTCGATGTCAACCTGACCGCGCCTGTGTATTGGGCGTTGGAAACGATTGCAAGGATCGCCGAGGATCGCCATCGTCGCGGCTTGGGGCGATGGGAGCCAACCGAGCCAACCTCGGGGGCCATCGTCTTGATCGGTTCGGTTTCCAGTCGCGGCAACCGGGGCCAGGTTTCGTACGCGGCTAGCAAGGCGGCGCTCGCCGCTGTCGCGGCTACGCTGAGCAGCGAAGCGATCCACTATGGAGTCCGCTGCGCGGTGGTCCATCCGGGATTCACCGACACGCCGATGGTGCGGGCGATGGGGCCGCGTGTCCTGGAGGAACAAGTGTTGCCGCGAACCCAACTCCGGCGCTTGATCCGGCCCGAGGAGATCGCCGAGGCGATCGGGTTTTTACTCGCCAATCCCGCCGTCAGCGGCCCTCTGTGGGTCGACGCTGGTTGGCAACCCGCGCCGTGACGAATCGACGCCGGTTGCCATGGCTGTCGGGACGTTCTCGGTCACTGCTGTTGGAAGGCGATTCGTCACGGCTGTTGACGCGTCCCCGGGCGCCATCTTGAGCCGCTCGCGGATGGCGTCCAGGCGTCGTCGCAGTTCCGCTTCGAAACCGCGAGCGACCGGCTCGTAGAATCGGCGATCGACGCCCAGATAGTCTTGCGCGACGACGCCCGTGGGATCGTCGTGGGCGTACTGGTAGCCCAGGCCGTGGCCGAGCTGTTCGGCGCCGCCGTAGTGCGCGTCGCGGAGGTGGCGGGGGACAGGCAGAACGCGGCCTTCGCGGACTTCCCGGCGAGCGGCGGCGATGGCGGCGGTCGCTGCATTCGACTTCGGGGCCAGCGCGAGATAGGTCGTCGCCTGGGAGAGTGTCAATTGGCACTCGGGCAGTCCGACAAACTCGCACGCTTGCATCGCGGCGACCGCGATCGACAGGGCCTGCGGGTCGGCGTTGCCGATGTCTTCGCTCGCCAAGATCACCAACCGGCGACAGAGAAACCGGACTTCCTCGCCGGCTTCCAGCATCCGGGCGAGCCAATACAGCGCGGCATCGGGATCGCTGCCGCGGATGCTCTTGATGAGCGCGCTGGCGCAGTCGTAATGCGAATCGCCGGTTGGGTCGTACTGCACCGCTTTGCGTTGAGCCGATTCTTCGGCGAGTTCCCGTGTGAACTCGATCGGCCGCGAGTCGCTCGAGAGCACGCCGACTTCCAGGATCGTCAAGGCGCGGCGGGCGTCGCCGTCGCAAATGGCGGCGACGAAGTCGAGCGCGTCGTCATGGAGCCGAATAGGCAGTTCGCCCAGCCCGCGCTGGCGGTCGGTCGCCGCGCGGCGCAGCAGCGCGATGATGTCGGCTGGAGCCAGCGGTTCGAATTGAAACAGTTGGCTGCGGCTGACCAACGCGCTGTTCACGGCGAAAAACGGGTTGGAAGTCGTGGCGCCGACCAGCGTCACGATTCCCTCTTCGACGTCTGGCAGCAGCGCGTCCTGCTGGGCTTTGTTGAAGCGATGGATTTCGTCGACGAACAGCAGCGTCCGCGGGCCGCCCGCCAGGATTTCCTGACGCGCGGCGTCCAGCAGTTCGCGCAGTTCCTTGATGCCGCTGGTCACGGCGTTCAAAGCTTGGAACTTGCGGCGGCTTTCGGTGGCGAGCAATCGCGCGAGCGTCG
>JBIKVL010000804.1:0-3025 GCA_044356875.1 Pirellulaceae bacterium
GGTCGGGAAGAATGCCCAACTGTTCGCGTCCGACCTCGAACGAGTCCCACCTCCCCCGCGCAGCCCCAACACCACGACCGAATGGCTCGGCGGTTTCCGCTACGATCCGGCCCGCTCGCCCGCGCTCATTCTCGGGCCACCCAAAGTTCCGTCCGGGGATCCGCCCGTCTGGGCTTGGATGGCGAACTTGATCACGCGCTATCTTCCCCACGGCGGAACCGTCCACTCGCTCGAATACGAACTCGAAAATCGCGGGGCCCGCCAAGTTCAACTACGATTGCCCGCCGCGATATTCGACACGGCCGTCTTTGTCGATGGTGTCCCGCAAGCCACGCATACGCTGCCGGAGCCTGTCGCACGCCACGATGATTTGAAGAATCGCCCAACCGCCTCCGCTTCCCCTCGTGCGCGAATCCTCGCGGTCGCGTTGCCCGCCGGTGAACGGCGGCCCCGGCTCCGCGTCGAGTACCGAATTGACGGCCCGCCACTCACCCCATGGCTGCGACTGCGCGGACCTCGATTCACCGCGTCCGCCACCCAGAGACAAACCCTCGACGCGTTATCGCAACATGCGCCCTCGCTTGACGCGCCCTCGCTTGATGCGCCCTCGCTCGACGCGCCCTCGCTCGATGCGCCCACGCTCGACGCGCCCTCGCTCGACGCGCCAGTGCTCGACGCGCCAGTGCTCGCGTATCGTTGGTCGCCGATGTTGCCGAGGAATTACCGAGTGCTGGCGGCGGTATCGGAGTCGAACGGACCGCAATATGGCTGGAATTGGCTGGACTTCGTCCGCGCCGCGCCGTTGGACGGACGCGAACGCGTCGCGGATTTCGCGCAACCGCCCGAGTCGCCTGCAACCGGGACAGGCGTGGCCGAGTCGCTCGCGAGCGTGAATGCGGGCTCGGGTTCGACGACGCTCTCCGCCGTGGCCCGGTGCGCGTTGGAACGCTGTTTCGCGCTGCTGCCGCTCATATACGACGCGAACGCCGCCGGTGGCGGCGACGCTTGGACCGCGTGCGGTGTCGCCGTCTTGCCGGCATCGACGCGCGATTCGTCGGGGACGGACCATGAAGCGTTTCGCGTGGAAGTCCGCGCGGTGGATGGCAATTGGCTGCGGCTTGGCGGCTGGACGCTGTTCTTTTGGCAGTGGGGTTTTGCGGCTTGGTCGACGTTCCGGAATCCGGGGCGGTCGGCCCGCCGCGGCATCATCTTGGTGGGAGTGCTTTTTGCGCTTGCGCCATGGCTGCCCGACCTCGCGATCGAGGCCTTGAGCGGATTCCTGTGTGGCGAAGTGCTCGGCTGCGCCTGTGGCTGGCTGTGCGCGACCTGGTCTCGGCTATCGGTGACTACGGGAGAGCCCGCGCGGACATCCCCGGCCTTGTTGGCGAAGTTGTCGAGCCCGCTGACCACCGCGACGGCCGTCTTGCCACTGGCGCTGTGCGTGATCGGCGGCGGTGGGTGGATGGTTGGCACGGCGTCCGACGGGCGTTCCGAAGCTCGCCACGCGCTGTCATTCGCCGCGGTGGGCGGGTGGTCGAACTGGTGGCGGGAAGGCGGGGGCCAGCGGGCGGTGGCTGACGAGTCGGCTCGGCCCGCCTTGGCGGAACCTTCGCCCGTCCTGTTTCCTGTGGACGACGAGGGTCGGCCCACCGGCGACTACGTGCATGTTCCGCGGGCCTTCTATCAGGAGTTGCGACGGCGCGCTCGCGGGTTGTCCACGCCGCTGCCGGGATGGCTGGCGCGGTCAGCCCAGTATCGCGGCTTAGTTCGCGATCGCGGAGTGTCACTCGAACGCTCAACGCCAGCTTGGGAGATTCCGGCGTTCACGGGGCGATGGGAAATCGAAACGCTAGCGCCGGAACAACGTGTCAGCCTGCCGCTGCGGCTGGTGGGAGGCGTGCCGCTGAGGCAGCGGATCGTGCGGGAAGGCGTCGAGTTGGAAGGAGTGGGCGACTGGGGTGAAGCGGGCTGGACCGCGTTGTTGCCGCAGCCTGGGATCTACACCGTGGAGCTCTCGTGGCGGCCGGCCACTCGCTTGCGAACCGCGGCGGAAGCGACCGACAGCGACGAAAGCCTCGCGCTGGGGGACCGCTATGGTTTCTCACAGGCGATTCCCCGAGTCCCGGATAGCCGGCTCTCGATCGAGTTCCCCGAGGGACCGCGGTGGCTGGAGTTGCCCGGAGTGCGAGGCGGCATCGTCCGCGACGAGCCAGGCCGCGAGTGGCGCGCTGAACTAGGCCCCGTTCCGCTCTTCATCATCGAAGGCTTGGCGACCGCCAATGACCTCAACCCGGCGATGCCGGTGAATGTCGACCAGCTCGCCTGGATTCGCTTTCGGCCCGGCTCGGTGACGCTCGAAACCATCTGGACGTTTTCTTCCGCCGAAGGTCCGTTGCCGAGGCTCGCCCGTCTGTCGCTTGATCCGCGGCTGCGATGGCTGCCGCTCTCGGCGGGCCAACCGATCGCGCGGATTTCCAGCCCTGAGCCTGGCCAGCCGTGGATTCAGTGGGAGTGGAACGAAACGGTCGGTAGCCAAGCCCGCATCCGGCTCTCGTTCCTCCTGGCCGGCGCTACCGGTGTCGGCCAGTGGCGAATGCCGCGGCTCGAGCCCTGGAACGCGCGGTTCGATCGCCGCTGGCTCGCCGTCTCCACCGATTCCAATCTCGAGTTGCAGCGGACGGCGGCTAGCACCTTGGCACCGTTGCCGATCTCCGAGTTCCAGGAGGCATGGGGAGGCATGGAAACGCCCCCCGGCGCCGCGTTTCGACTGTCCATGGGCGAAGCGGGCGGTGGGCTCTCCACAAGGTTCCGCGACCCGCGGTTTTCCGCCCGCACGGCCGTCCGCATGGGGCTGGATGTCGGCGAGTCCCAATTCTCCTGGGTCGCGGACATCGAGCTATCCCAGGGCTCGGTTTGGTCCCATTCGATCGTGGTGCCCGCCGATTTGTTGATCGACGAGGTGACCATCGCCGACCGGGGCCGCGCCACGGGGCGTCCTATCCCTTGGACGAAACCGACCCCCGAC
>JBIKVL010000805.1:0-3018 GCA_044356875.1 Pirellulaceae bacterium
AGAAGCCGGGCGAACCGGCGGATGCTGGAAAAACGCCGCCGCTGAAGCGCCGCGAACCGGTGATCAATCTCGCGAAACTGCCGGAAGTCAAGCAGCCGACTCCGGCCCAACGGGCGTCCGAACCTCCGGCCCAAAAACCGGAAATGCGGTTGCCCAAGGATGCGATTCGAGGTGCCAAGGCAGGGGCCCGACCGCCCCTGGAACATCTCACGCAGAAGCCGGACGCCCGCAAGCCGAAGCCGGCTGGCGCGGACCGGGGGCCGGGAGCCGGTGGTGGCCCCGGAGCAGGCGCGGGTGGTGGTGCGCGCGGAGCTCAACCCGCTCCAGCGGCCGCTGGCGAAACGCCGCTCGGCAAGGCCATGGGGGGACGGTCGCGGAAACAACGCGATGGCGGTCCGGAGGCCCCCGAGGCGGAACGCGAACTCGCCGGGATGGCCAGTTCCCGCGCGGACCGACAAAAGGCTCGCAAGCTGAAGCCGGCCGACAAAGCGGCCGGTCCTGGCGAGGACGATGATGATTCGCTGGCTCGTCGCCGCGCCCGGCGGCTTACGCGTCGCAGCGTCGGCGTCAGCACCGCCGCGCCGCGGAAGGAAAAGATCGAGGTGGAAGCGCCCTGCTCGGTTCGGGAATTCTCCGAGTCGACCGGCGTCGGCTCAGGACAAATCCTCAAGGTGCTGATGACGATGGGCGTGCCCGTCAACATCAATGCCAACCTGAGTCTCGATCAAGTCGAACTCGTGGCCGCCGAGTTGGGCCTGGATATCGAAATCAAGGCGCCCGAGTCGCTTGAAGACACGCTGCTCAGCCAGTTCAAGGGCGAAGCGGATGATCCCGCGACGCTCCAACCGCGCCCGCCGGTGGTTACGTTCCTCGGACACGTCGACCACGGCAAAACCTCGTTGCTCGACCGGATTATCGGTATCAATGTCGCTTCGGGCGAGGCGGGCGGCATCACGCAGCATATCCGCGCCTACGAGATCGCCAAGAACGGTCGAAAAATCGCGTTCGTTGATACGCCGGGCCACGAGGCGTTCACGGAGATGCGGGCCCGCGGCGCCAACGTCACGGACATCGCCGTTCTGGTGGTCGCCGCCGACGACGGCGTCATGCCGCAAACGGAAGAGGCGATCAGCCATGCCAAGGCGGCCGGCGTGCCGATCGTCGTGGCGCTCAACAAGATGGATTTGCCGGGTGCTAAGCCCGATCGAGTCCTGCAACAGCTTGCGGCTCAAGGTTTGATGCCGAGCGAATGGTCGGGCGACGTGGAAGTCATTCGCTGCTCGGCAATGACCGGCCAAGGGCTCGACGAACTGCTGGAAACGTTGCTCGTCACCGCCGACCTGCACGAGTACAAAGCGAATCCCGATCGCGCGGCCTCCGGTGTGTGCTTGGAAGCCGAACAGGAAGCGGGACGCGGCGTCATCGCCAAGGTGATGGTGAAGAACGGAACGCTGAACGTCGGCGATATCGTTGTCTGCGGAGCGGCCCACGGACGCGTCAAGGCGATGTACGACACGCTGCGGCCCGACCACCGCCTGAAGAAGGCTGGGCCCTCCACCCCGGTCAACCTCACCGGGCTCGATATGGCTCCGCAAGCGGGCGACGCTTTCCATGTCCTGACCGACATCGCCCAAGCCCGCGAAATCGCCGCTTCCCGCGCCAACGCCCGCCGCGAAACGACCCTCGCCGGCACCTCGCGGGTGTCGTTCGAGCAATTCCAGCAGATTTTGTCAGAAGGACGTATCGGCGAAAAACGCGAGACCGTCACGCTGAGCCTCATCCTCCGCGCCGACGTTCGCGGCTCGATCGAAGCCATCCAAAAGGAGCTCGGAAAGTTCAGCCATCCCGAGGTCCAATTGAAGCTGTTGCAGGCGTCGGTCGGCGGGATCACTGTCGCGGACGTCACACTCGCCAGCGCTTCGAACGCGGTCATCATCGGGTTCAACGTGATCCCCGACGACGCCGCGCGGTCGCTGGCCGAGGAACGCCAAGTCGAAATCCGCCGCTACGACATCATTTACAAGGTGACCGACGACATCAAGGCGATGATCGAAGGCAAGCTCAAGCCCGAAGAACGCGTCGTCGAACTCGGCCAAGCGATCGTCAAGCAGACGTTCGCGATCAGCCGCGTCGGCACCGTCGCCGGTTGCTATGTCGCTCGGGGGACCATCGAACGCGGTTGCCGCGTCCGAGTCTTCCGCGATGGCCGCGTGATCGGCGAGTACGCCATCGATTCGCTGAAACGGGAAAAGGATGACGCGAAGGAAGTATCCCGCGGCATGGAATGCGGTATCCGTTTGGCGGGTTTCAACGACGTGAAGAAGGACGACATCTTCGAGGCTTACAAGATCGAGGAGGTCGCGCGGACTTTGTAGCGGCTGTCATGCGGCTGTCAGTTGCCACTGTTAGCAGAGCCTGTCAGCTAGCGGCTGTCAGTCCCGGCTGCTGGATAGCCGCGGATGGGAGCGGCCGTTGGCAAGCCGCCGTTACATGGCTGCGGTTGACGGTGCGGGTTTCGAGGTTGGTTCGAATGCGGAGACCGGATGAGTTCTCGTAGATTGTTGAAAGCGGCCGAGGCGATTCGCGCGGTGGTCAGCATGGCCATCTTGACGGAATTGAAGGATCCGCGAGTCAAAAACGTGACCGTGACCTACGTCGAAGTGGCTGCGGATATGCGGTCCGCCAAGGTCCACGTATCGATCATGGGCAACGAGACCCAGCAAAATCTGACGCTCCGCGGCCTCCAAAACGCCGCCGGCTATTTGCAGCATCTGCTTTCCGAAAAGATCGACACCCGATATACGCCCCGACTCCTGTTCCAACTCGACCAAGGCGTCAAACACTCCATCGCGGTCGCGGAAATCCTCCGCGGCGTGTTGCCCGCTGTGCCGACGGACGTCCCCGTCGCGTCGGCTGACGAAGCGTCTGCGACTGACGCGGACGCCGATGACGCGGACGCCGATGACGCGGACGCCGATGACGCGGACGCCGATGACGCGGACGCCGATGACGCGGACG
>JBIKVL010000806.1:0-3011 GCA_044356875.1 Pirellulaceae bacterium
ACCAATTCCTGAATCGCGGAAGGTTTGTCGCCCGCTTTCAGGTCGGCGCGAATCGCGGACACGCACACAAAATCGGAAAATCTCATAGTCGCTGATCTGTATTCCTGCGTATAGCTTGTGCCCCAAGGCTCCGCGTTCGCCGCGAACTCGCCCTGTGATTTCCTTCGGTACGACTGCCGAGAACGCCGCGAATGCCCCGCGCACCCTCCCTCGTCCCTGAACCGCCCAGTCCCTGAACAGCCTAGTCTCAGCCGGCCCAGTCCCAGCCGGCCGAGCCGCAGCCCGCCCAGCCGCCGCCCGAACTGCCTCAGGCGGCCTGCCCGCCACCGTTTCCCGCCTCGGGGTCCCCCCTAAGACTTCCTTCGCCCCGCCCCTTCCCACTCCCCACTTCCCACTCCCCACTCCCCACTCCCCGTTAGCAACTAGCAACCAGCAACTCACTCCGTCCCCATGTGCTTGTGGGCCGGCTTGCGATGATCGACCTGCTTGTCGCGGTTTTTTCGCAGTTGGGCTTCGACCTTGTGCAGGGCGCCGTCCAAAGCGGTCAGCAATGAATCGGCCGTATCCGTCGCGACGCATTCCGAGCAATGTTCCACGGAAACCCGCACTTCGACCGAGGGGTTGTCGCGATGCTCCAGGTCCGCCGTCACGTTGATCGCCGTAATCCGCTCGTGGTACTTCGGTAAGCGGTCCACCTTTTCCGTGATCTTCTCTTGCGTGGCCGGGCTTAAGTGACCGTGGCGGGCCGAGATGTTGATCTGCACGAAGCGTGCTCCTTAAAGGTTCCAAAAAGCCCCAAATTCATCGAGGAAGGGCTACGCATGAAGTCGCGAACGCCGCTCCCTTGGTGTGTCATCGCAAGCAATCGTCCGGCGGCTCTAAACGGCACGGGATCGCCCGCGAACGGGCCGCCGCGCCTCCTGACTAGACTACGCCTCGACCGCTAGTGTAACCACTCGATCCGAAGGCGAAAGGGGATTTGACGCGGGCCGCGATCCGCGTCCGTTCCGGCACGCCGCGGATTCTACGCGAAAAGCCAGCCGCCCCCCAAGAGCAACCGAGGCCTCGAACAGGCTATTCCGAGTCCCCGGAACGGGGCCGGTAGACGATGCGGCCGTCCCTCAACTGCCGACGCCATTCCATCAACGAGGCCTTGCGGGCCTCGGCCGGCTTTTCCGGCCGGTAGTTGTGCGTCGCTCCGGTGATCCGCCGCAGGTTCTCGAACGCCAGCACGCGGACCTCCAAGTCGGCATGGTCGAGCGCGTCGACAAGTTCCGCCGCTCCGCCGTTCTCCAACTGGCTCGGATCGTAGCCGCGGAGCAACTGCGTCAGCAACGCGATCTCCTGCTTCATCAATTGCTCGGCCGAACGCCGCACGTCGAGGGCGTCCTGTGCCGACCGCACCATGGCCGACCGGAGGGCGTCGAGCGCCTCGTCCCAGTAGGAATATTGGCGCTCGTCGGACAGCTCATTCCAAAGCGAACGGTACTCGCCCAGCGAACCCAGGCAGCGGGCGGCCAGCGACCGCACCTCGGTCTTGCGGAATTGAGTCAATTCAGCGAGCGACAACGTGAGCGGCCGATCAAGCTTCACCAGCCCCGCGAGTTGCTCTGCGGCGCCGCGTTCCAGGCCGCCCGTGGGCAACGGACTGCTCCAAGCCGGAAACGGCTGGTCCGACAGTTCCAAATCCATCCCTGGCGAAAAGCGTGCCTGCATCCCACTGCCCACCACGGTGTCCCCACGACCGCCGCGCATCGCGTCCGACCAACTGACTTTGCCGCGGCGCACCGCGATCGAAATCGTCGTCGGCGCGGAGACCACCATCGGGTCCTCGCCGGGCACAAACTCCCGCCGCACCTCGATCGCCGCCTCCGCGTCCGCATCCACAAACCGCAGCGAGCCCGCTTGGCCACCCAAATTCAGCTGAATTTCGGCCCCGGGGCGTCCCGAGGTCGCCACCAGCAGCCGGCCCGATTCCACCGCGAGCACCGGCGCCTGCCCCCCGGCAGCCACTCCAATCCGCAACGAAGCCTCGCCGGCCACCATGAACTGGACCCCCGTCGACAGGATGAACTGAGGACGGAACACCGGCAGCGACACCAGATGGTCCCCCACCGCGATCGATGCGCCTCGCGGCATCCGGTACCACAGATTGTCATCCGGGTTCCGCCGCGCGACGACCTGTTCCTCCGACAGCAGCCGCCCGATTTCCATGACGCCCGCGTCGCGATTTTCCTCGCCGATCGCGGCCTTGTCGCCGTTGGGACCGCCGCCACCAACCGCTCCTGCTCCTGCCGCTCTTGCTCCTGTCACCGCGTCCCCAGGCGGCGCCAGACCGACGCCGCTGGCCGGCCCCCCCGCCCCATCGACATTGGCCACGCCAGCCCCGCCGGGCACGCCAGCCCCGCCGGGCACGCCGACCGCGCCGGGCTCGCCGACCGCATTCGCGATGCCTGTATTGTCTGCCAAACCCGGATTGTCAGCCGAGTCCACATTCGCCCCCGCCTCGCTCACTGGCCCCACATTCCCCGAAACGCCCTCGCCCGCCCCCGTCGCCGTGTTCGCGCTTGGGGCGTCGCCCGTGTTCGTACTTGTGTTAGTGCTCGCATCTGTGCTCGCGTCTGTGCTCGCGTCTGTGCTCGCGTCGTCGCTCGTGTTCGTGTCCGTATTTCCAAGCGCCACCAACTGCTCCGATTCGCCCGCGGGCGGCGCCATTCCGAGCATCCCGGCAAGCGGATGTCGACCGTCGAACGGGCCGGCTAAACGCAGCCCGCCCAGCACCAGCAAGAGAACGATCGCGACGGTCGCCGCGAGCAACGCCCCACGGGGGATCGCCGTTTTGGAAGGCGCTGAGGCGACCGAAACGCCGCTGACCGGCGGCAGACCCGCCGCAACGGACTCCCGCCCGACCGATCGTGGAAACGCGGTCGTCGCCTGCGCCGCCGCCAGATCGCCAAAGTCCATGTCTGGATCGCCAATTCCCATGGAACCCGATCTCATGGAACCCGATC
>JBIKVL010000807.1:0-3009 GCA_044356875.1 Pirellulaceae bacterium
TCAGTCGATCGAAATAGTTTTCGTAGGCTTGTCCGGAAAGACGCCAAAGTCTAGGGCTGGTCGCGGCCGGAGTCCGCAGGGCCTGTTTGGGTTCGAACAAGGCCCGATGATCGACATCATTGCCTCTGGTCGGCGCTAACCATCTACTTTCGTCCCAAGTTACGCCAGCGGTTTTCAACGCCGCGATGAGCCAATCGGTCGCCCGCGAGCGGTCCGCGTCGGACGGTTGGTCGGCATCGGCCGGCGGCATTTCGCGACTGTCCAGTTTGTCGAGCACCGCCTGCCAAACACTGAGTTCGCGGGCTTTTCCGACGTCTCCCTTTAATCCCGCCAGCGATACGTTGCCGGCCGGCTTCTCCTCGCCGTGGCAGTCCAGGCAGTAACGGCGAACCAACGGCTCGATGACCAGCCGATACGACTGGGCATCACCAGCGGCGGCCGGCTGCGCAGTTGGTGGCGGATCGGCGGCCGAAACCCGAACTCCCGGATAGAGGAACCAACAAACGTGGAACGTTAGTGCTAGCTTAAACACGAGCACGAACGGGAGCTCGAACGCGAGGTCGGAGCAGCCCCTCTCGCGACTAGGCTTCGCATCGAGGATGGTGGCATTCATTGATGGCACTCGCTCCACCGACGGTCCTTAGGCCGAAATCGCCCCAATCGATAAATCGATCCGTTCGCGCATCCGGCAGATGATCTCTCGGAGACGCAGAGGCACGGAGATGAATGGAATCATACACATAGTCGGCGGCGAGTGATGAATTCCTCGCCGTGGTCCTGTGGCGCTGCGAGTGAAGCCGAAAGGGCGAGGGCCCCATGCGATGGAGAAGAGAAGCTTCGATCGCGTCGTCCGTCAAAAAAACGTTGACCGGTGCAGGGGCCGAGGCCGCCCGCACCATGGTCAACGCGTAGTCGATTCGACAATGGACTACCTCGGACTACGTCGGACTACGTCGGACTACTTCTTCAGAGCGGCTTCGACGGCGGAGATCAGGTCGGCGTCTTCCGGCGCGACCCGCGTGCCGAAGCGGCCAGCGACTTTGCCATCACGGCCGATGATGAACTTTTCGAAGTTCCAGCCGATCGGGCCAGCGCCCTTCGGCTTGGCGTCCACGGCCGTCAGTTCCTTGTAGAACGAGCAGGCGTTTTCGCCGTTGACGTCGACCTTTTCGAGCATGTCGAAGGTCACGTTGTACTTCGAGGTGCAGAATTCCGAGATCTCGGCGGCCGAGCCCGGTTCTTGCTTGCCGAACTGATTGCACGGCACACCCAAAACGACAAGGCCTTGAGCCTTGTACTTTTCGAACATCGCCTGCAAACCCTTGTACTGGGGCGTCGCGCCGCAGCGGCTCGCGACGTTCACAACCAGGACCACTTTGCCCTGATACTGGCTTAGATCAACGTCCTTGCCAGCCAAAGTCTTCATCTTGTGATTCAGCACGCCCGCATCCTTTTCAGCGGCAACCAAGCCGCCCGCCATCGAGACCGTCATCGCCACCGCCGCCAATCCGCTCCACCATCGATTCATGGAAAACATCTCCCTGCGTGAAAAAAACTCGCTCAACCCTTGGAGGAAAACGCACACCGCCGCGCTCGGCCGCAACCCTGGGAACTCGCCGTCGCATCAACCGGTGTCTATCGCACGCATTGTTAGCTGCCAACCGCTCGCTGGCAACCACCTTGTCCACACGCGGTTTCGTCGCTCGCTAGCCCGCAAGGATAGCAACTGGCCGTCACCGACCAGCTCGATGTACACTTCGCCGCTACACGCGAGCCATGTTGAAACCGATCGTCCGCGTCTGTGGACGAACGGCTTCGCTTCCGGCCTGGCCGCGGACCCGCGAACAAAACTACTGGCGAGATTTCCATGAAACGCTACGCGCCGTCGAGGTTGTCGCCGCTTCTCATTCTGGGCGTGTTCGCGTCCACGATCACGTCGACGCCGTTCGCGATGTTCATGCCGCCGTGGACGCTACCGCCAGCCGTCGGTCTGCCAGCCGTTGGTCTTCCAGCCGTTGGTCTTCCAGCCGTCGGTCTGCCAGCCGTTGGTCTTCCAGCCGTCGGTCTGCCAGCTGTCGGTGCGGCGGAACCAAGCCTCGAGCCGCATGATGGGCGGTTCGCGGCGGTGCTCGATTCGCCGCGGTACCGCACGGCCCATTGGGGGATGCTGTTCGTCGACGCCACTACGGGCGAGGCGATTTACTCGTTGAACGCCGACAAGTTGTTTGTGCCCGCGTCGGTGACCAAGTGTTTTTCCGTGGCCGCGGCGCTCGACGCGCTGGGAGCCGATCATCGGTTTGAAACGCCGGTGCGGGTGCGGGGAACCCAGGACCCCGATGGCACGCTTCGCGGCGATCTGATTCTAGTCGCCAGCGGCGACCTGACGATGGGTGGACGCACGCTCGCCGACGGTTCGATCGCCTTTCACGACAACGATCACACGTATGCGAATGGCGCTCGCGAAACGCGGCTGACGGCGGTCGATCCGCTGGCCGGATTGGAGGAGCTCGCGCGGCAGATCGCGGCCGCCGGCATTCGGCGTGTCGCGGGCGATTTGCTGATTGATGATCGGTTGTTCGACAAGGCGGAAGGGTCGGGAAGCGGTCCGGGGCGGATCACGCCGATACAAATCAACGACAATCTGATCGACTTCACGATTACGCCCGACGCGGCCGGCAAGCCAGCGAAGGTCGAGTGGCGGCCGCGAAGCGCGGCGTTGAGTGTGGAAACCCGTTTTCAGACGGTGGAGAAAGGCGGAGCTTTGGTGACGTGGATTCGCGATCTGGGGCAGGGTCGGCTGTATGTCCATGGCCAGATTCCCGCCGACCACCCGCCAGTGGTTCGCGTCCACGAGGTGGCCGATGCGGCGTCGCACGCCCGCAGCCTGTTGATGGAAGCGCTCGAGCGCCGCGGCGTCCACTTTGACGCCGCCAAGTTGGCGGACAACCGCCCCGAGGCGTTGCCACCCAGCGACCAGGTCGCCGGCTTGCCGAAGGTCGCGTCGCTGGT
>JBIKVL010000808.1:0-3008 GCA_044356875.1 Pirellulaceae bacterium
GCGGCTCGACCAAGGCATGGACGAAATCCTCGACCGGTTTCTTCCCGCGCGCCTCGGCGATCCGCTGATCGAACTTTTTCAGATCCTCGGCGGCGGCCGCGTCATATTGATACAACACGCCCGGCGAGATATTCACGCTCGGGTTTTCCTTCAGCAGCTTGGCCTGCTCGGCGGAACGTTTATCGGCAGGCGTCTGGTACGCTTCCCGCAACACGGGCCGCTGGGCTTCGGGGAACTTGAGCAGTTCCTTTTCGAGCGCCGCGGCCAAGTACGTCTTTTGTTTCGCTTCCTTTTCGCCAGCGATCCGCTGTGCCTCGGCGTCCGCCGCCGCGGCCGCCGCCCGGTCGGCATCCGTGTACAGCGACACCAGCCGCGCTTGCGGCGGGCGCCAGCTCTTCCAGTCGAGCGCCGGCTCGAACACCGCTCGCAGCCGATAGTAGTCCGATTGCGGAATCGGGTCGTAGCGGTGGTTGTGGCACTGGGCGCAGTGGACGGACAGGCCGAGCAGCGACGTGCTGACAATCCGCACCGTATCGGCCACGACTTGATTGCGAGCCAAGTCTTGATCGGGCGCGCCCGAGCCCGTTCCGTCGGCCGCCATCCGCAGGAAGCCGGACGCCTCCAGCCACCGGATCTGCTCCGGTGAAAAGTTCGCGGCCGTCGCCCCAACGAGTTCGTCGCCCGCCAATTGCTCCAGCACGAACCGATCGACCGGCAGGTCGGCGTTCATGGCTCGAATCACGTAGTCGCGGAACTTGTACGCGTAAGCCCGTGGCGCGTCGGCGCTCGTGTAGCCGTCCGAATCGGCATAGCCGGCGACATCCAGCCAGTGGCGGGCCCAGCGCTCGCCATGCCTTGGCGAAGCCAGCAGCCGGTCGAGTCGCCGTTCGTAGGCGTCCGGCGAACTGTCCTGCGCGAACTCTTCCAGTTCTTCGCGAGTCGGCGGCAAACCGATCAAGTCAAGTGTCGCGCGCCGCAGCAATGTGGAAGCGTCGGCGGCGGGCGCCATCGCCAAGCCGCGTTCGGCCGCCACGATCGCGATGAACCGGTCGATTGGCGTGTGAGCGGGAACCGCAACCAGCGACGCGACGGTGGACGCCCCGGCCGCAAGGATCGACGTTGACGGCGCCTCAGGAACCACAGGCCGCCGCAAAGGCTGGAACGCCCAGAACTCGCGTTCCTCCGGCGTGATGCCAATGCCTTGGTCAAGCTTTTCGGGTTCGGGCCGAGCGGTCACCGCGCCTTCGGCGATCCACTGGCGCAGTCGCGCGACATCGGCCGCCGGCATTTTCTTTTCGCCCGGCGGCATTTCGCCAGCCGCAACGCGTTGTATCAGCAGGCTCTCGGCCGGCTTGCCGGGCACGATCGCCGGCCCGTTCTCGCCGCCCTGTTTCGCCAGCCGCGCGAGCCGCAGGTCAAGCTTGCCCTGCAGTTCGTCCCCCGCCCCATGGCAATCCAGGCAGTAAACCTTGAGCAGCGGCCGCACGTGTTGCTCGAATGTCAACCGCTCCGCCACGGCGCCGCCCGACTGGGAAGCGGGCTCTGGTTCGTTACCCCACGCCGACCTCGAAGCGACAACACTCGCATGGCTGGCGATCGCAAACATCGCCATCCAAACGATCACTCGCCCCGCGCCGACGAAACCTGTTCGATGGCGCGACGGCCCCCATAGCGCCATGAAAAGCTCGCCTCGAGTCTTTCTGGAATGAGACCAGTCGCAGCAATCGCCGAGCACTCGGGAAAACACGGCCATCGTGGTGGTCTCCTGAAGATTTCCGCGGACGCTGCTGCGAGGCGGGAAATTGTCGAAAGGCGGGCGATACGGGCGGGCAGCTTACTTCGCGGGGGCGAGCGTCGCGGGATCGATGGCCTTCACCTCGACATCGCGGCCTTGCAAGTGCTTGTCGAAAAACGCGGTGGCCAAGTTCAATACGGGCGGCGCGGTGAACAGCGGCCCGCCGTGGCCAGCGCCGGGCAAGCGTTGCAACACCGTCGACACACCCGCCTTTTCGAGTCGCTCGGCCAATTCCACGCTTTGGGCATACGGCACAAGCGTGTCGCGATCGCCATGCAGGATCAGGAACGGCGGGTTGTCGGCGCTCACGTAAGTAACCGGACTAACCGCGTCGCAAGCCGCCTTGTCCTCGCCCAAGCGGGCACCGATCAGCTTGGAATACGGATCGCCCTGGTTCCATTTGAAGATGTTCTTGACCGCCTTGTCATCTTCGGCCTGCTTGATGACGGTCCAGAAATTCGCGGGTCCGTAGATGTCGCATACCGCTTGAACGCGGTCCGACTGATCGTCATGACCACCGATTTTCGGGAAGGTGTTCTTTCCGCCACTGGTGCCGACAAGCGCGGCTAAGTGACCGCCCGCGGAACCACCACCCACGCCGAACCGAGCGGCATCGAGGTGGTACTTGGCCGCATTCGCCCGCAGCCAACGAATGGCCGCTTGGCAATCCTGGATCTGAGCCGGGAACTTCGCCTTCTGGCTAAAGCGGTATTCGAGGCTCGCTGCCGCGTACCCGCGCGGCAACTGGCTTAAATACGGCATTTGGGACTTGCTTCCCGCGCTCCAGCCGCCGCCATGGATCCAGATCAACAACGGCAACGGCTTCTCGGGCGGCTTCTCGGGGAAATAGATATCGAGCCGCTGCGCCTCGTCGCCATCCGGAACATAGGCGACGTCATATTCGGCGACGAACCCCTTGGGCAGCGTCGGCCGCTGCGGAGCCTTGCTTTGAGCGCACGCTGGCGCGCACATCCCCACCGCCAAACCAACCGCAACCGTGAACACGACGGACCGGCTCACCCAGTCGAGCAATGCCTTACCCATCTGAACGCTCCCCGCGAAAACAGCCGGCTCACCAAAACCACCCGGCTATCGTACACGGTTCCGTTCGAATTTGGGCAAGGAGGCGACCCACGCGAACCGCCGCCCTCATCAGCCGAGCCGCGCCAGCGGCCGGTTCTAGGCGGATGTGGCCGGACCCCGCAAAAACCGG
>JBIKVL010000809.1:0-3007 GCA_044356875.1 Pirellulaceae bacterium
AGGTTGGGCGCTCCGCTTCCGCTTGGATTTCCGCTTCCTCGAATCGCCGCTGTGCTTGACGATATCCGAAGAAGTCGGCTTCGAGGACTTCGACGAATTCTTGGTTGCCGCCTCCAGCTTGGCCTCCGTTTCGGCCAACTTGCGTTGGGTCGCGGCCAGCAGCGTGAGCAGCTCCGCCAACTGCTGCTCGAGCGTTTTGACACGAGCCTCAAGTTCGCGACATCGTGGACATTCGGTCGTATTGGATGGTGCGTTCATGACACCACCAACCAAACGCGCCGCGACAAAATCGACCAAGATCAGTTTTCTTCCTGTGAACGGTTACTGTAGCCGTTTATCGGTGGCCAGCGAGGTCATGCCATCACGACCCGAAACGCAGGCGAGGCCGCAGGAGGTTCTCGGCCTGCGAGTGTTCAAGGAATGGCCGTTACCCGTTGCTGAAATGTCGCTCGCAACCGTTTCGGCTCGACGACGCCGCAGTGATAGATTCCCCGGACCGAACCGCTTATCTTGACGGTCGCCCGCGTCAAGACAACTCCCAGGACGATTTTCATACAGAACATGGCGAACTCGGCGCCCGCGCACATCCGTGGTCCGCGTCCAAAGGGACAGAAGTAGTCGCCTCCAATCGGGTTCGCTGCGACCGCGCCGCCCGCCCATCGATCGGGTTGGAATGAGTGGGGATCTTGCCAACGAATGGGCGACCGCTGGACTTGCTTCACGAGCACCATCACCTCGGTGTCCGGGGGAATGGCGTGTCCGCCGAGCGAAGCGGAGCGGTCGCGTTTGACATTGCGGGAGAAGATGGGAACAGGCGGCATCAATCGCAGCGACTCGCGCAGCACGTAATCGAGGAGCGGCACCTGTTCGAGGTCTTCGAGTCCGTAATCGGGTTTTCGTTGGACCATGCCATCCAATTCGGCATGCAGCCGTGTGGCGATAGCCGGATGTTGGGTGAGCAGGTGAAGGGTGTTGGCGACGGCCGCCGCGCAAGAAATGTCGCCGCCGGCCTGGAACTCGCTGAGAAAATCGACGAGTTGTTTGTCTGACAATCGGGTGCCGAAACGCAGGAACACGTGGAGCAGGTCGTTCCGGCCCGGATCGGGATTCGCGCGGGCCCGCTTCACGGCCACATCGTAGGCCCCGTAGTGGAGTCTCATCGCGCGATGAAATCGCGGACTGAGCGGCGGCGGCAGCAAGCATTGCGGCAGCGCCATCCGGAACGTGGCCATTTCCGAGAGGATGTAGAAGTTTTCGAATCCGCCATCTTTGAAATCAGGACCGCAGACGCAGGCGTTGAAGACATCGAACAATAGCCGCTGCGCAATATCGACCGCTTCGACATCACCGCGTTCCCGCAGCAACCCGTCGAGATGGCGCTCGACGACCGTCTTAACGACAGGAAACTGCGACGGAAGCCAGTGGCGGAAGGACGGATTTGTGCATGGATGATCGGCGCGCAGCGGGTCCCACTCGGGACGATTCAAATTGAACAGCGTGTTGCGCAGCACCGGAGTCAGCGCCCGAATCGGATAATTCTTGTAGTAGTCGTCCGTGTTTTCCACCAAGACAGAGCGGATCAGCGCCGGATCATTCAGCAGGACGACGGGGCGGCCGCCCAGCCACGCGACCGACATCGGTCCATACTTCGCGCCATAATCGGCGAACACATCCCAAGGAGCCCCGCCAAGCAGGTCGCCGAGCGTCCCGAACGGATAGAAGGGACGCGGGCCGGGCAGGGCGGCGAACGGCTTCATGCGCGATCCGAATCGAAGGCGAAACAGCCACTCAAAGAACCGACGCATACGGATGCCTTGCGGGGTATGGGAAAACTAATGCCTCAGATGGACACCGATTGGTCGATGTTTTGAGGCTTGAGAAACGTGTATTGGTAGCCGATCCGGGAGTTGCGCAAGTCGATGGCGTCGGAGATGGCGCGCAGCCGATGACGGAAGCGGGCGACCACGCGAAAGGCTTCGAAGCAGCTCTCTTGGCTGAAAGCGGCGATGGCGCCGGATTGAAACAGCGATCGATTGGTGGGTTCGCTCAGCAGCCACACCATGCCGGTCTGGCCGAATGTCCGCGCGCGATTGGGCAGGGCCGCGTAGAATTCGCGTTCGGTGATCGATCCTGACCCATCGGGCGGGACGTCGTCGGGAAGTTCGCGATAGACGGCGACAGGCGCGTTGGGAATCCAGCCGTAGGCTCCGAATTGGCCATTATTGACAGCCGCATGCTGAGCCGAGGCGCGAAAGATGACGCTGGTCGCGATGTCGATCAGTTGATCCAGTGTCGCCATCGCGGATGGAAAACCGCGGATCTGTCCGAGTTGCGGGTCGGCGATTTCACGCGCCCAGGCTTGCAGCTCGTAATCGTTCCGCACATCTTCGTCGCTGGCGTACCAGATCGTTAAGATGCCCCGCGCGTATTCTTCGACGGCGCGATGCACTTCGCGGGCGTCATCGCGATAGAAATAGCCGGGCAGATCGTTGACATCGCGATGACGCAAGTCGGTTTCCAATTGATGTTCGCGAAGATCCCATGACGGCCAGACCATCCGCAGTAAATTGATATTGCCTGTGTGGCGGGCCGCCATGCAGCGCGCGATCTCGCCATGGTCGGCCAGCAGATTCTTCCGAGCCTGCTCGTTGATTGCCAGCGTATGCTCGAAGTGCGGCATCAATAGCTGAAATAGCGGATGATTCGGGTGAAGATTGCGGTGCGCTGACAATGCGAAGACTTCGCAGACCAGGTGCGTTTCGAGCAGATGGTAGATCGCCTCGTGGTAGTGCGAGTCGGCGGCCTGGGCATGGGCGCGAGCCAATTGCCAATCCCAAAGCCCGCTGGCGGGAGTGAAGACGGGATTGCCGCGGCGCAGATCGGCCGGTTTGAGCTGGATGGCGACCGGCATCAAAACGCCGCGGTCATCGACGTAAAACAGGCATGTCGGGGCGGCTAGCGAAGCGCCGGTCCGCACCTTTTCCTGCACCGGCTTTTCCCATAAAAG
>JBIKVL010000810.1:0-2998 GCA_044356875.1 Pirellulaceae bacterium
GGCCTTCGGACGTTTGAGCGGCGACGATCGCGTCCAGGACACGCCGCAATGCCCGTCGGACCTGAGCCCCTTCGAGCGTCTCGCCCGCCACTTGGCTGAGAAACAACGCCGCCAAAAAACTGTGGGCATGGCGGCCGATTTTGTTTTGCAATTGCGTCTGCAGGCTGGCCGTGATGTCGTCCGCCGGCATCCGCGCGGCGCATTCCAACAAGTAGTTCAAGGCGCGTCGCGTCTCCCGGGCCTGCGGGCCCTCGCGGGGGGTGTTTCCCGCGGAGAGCAGCGCCAGGCCGGAAAGCGCCGTGCAACCGATGTCGGGCGGCTGGCCGATGTCGGTACCCCAGCCGCCTTCGCGCGGGAGCGCCCGCAGTAGCCAACCGATACCCCGTCGCACCGCCGCAGCCGCCGTCGGGACGAGTTCGGGGCCCTGGTCCGCGACCGGCGCGTCAGTCGCGGGCGAGGAATTTTTTTCGGACGGAATTTTTTTCGCCGCGTCGGCGGGAGTGGCCGACGCAGGCGATGCGGCGGCCCCAGCCGGCGAACGCGCCGGGCCGTCCGTCTGTCCCCAAACCGCTAAGGGAGGATGAAGCACATTCGAGGCCGCTAAGGTGGTCGCCGCCGCCCGTACGGTCGCGGTCCGCAGGTAGGCCCGGCGACTCAATCGTATCTCGATGTTCGACATGACGTTACAGGTTTCCCAAAAGGTCTCGTGCGCGACTCGACGGCTTCTCGCGCCGGCTGCTGGACAAAAACCACGGAATCAGGCTAGCTTTTTTAGAGGTGGCACACGATAAGGAATACTAATGCACGTCCGCCACGGAGCGGACGCCGCGGGTCACCGAACGAGTGAGGGGGAGGGACCGGTGGGAACGACAACACTACTGCTCGTATTGTCCGCGATTGTAGCCTCGACGCCTCGGGACGAGGCAACCGTGGATCGGGTCGATTTGGTCGAACTGAACCATTGTTTCGACGAATATGGCCGACCGGCGATCGACCAATTGATTTTCTACGACTGGTGTACGACCGAGTGTCGTTTCCAGGTCCGGGCATGGCGGTTGTTGAAGACGCCCGCCCAGATGCCGCGGCCCGATGTTTCGGGTGGTTACATGATCCGCTGGCAAGACGGCGCCGTCTTGCGGCAGATCTATGCCAAACAGTTCCGGGAAACCTGGACTCAGTACGACCCGGAGCTGACCGAACGCGAGTTCCTGCCAAAGGACAAGCGGCGCGACCTGCGGAAGCTCGCTAAATCCCGCTGGAACGAGCCGCCAGCGATCAAGGTGGAATCGCCAGAGAACGCCGTCGCCAGCACTACGGCGCCCGCGTCTTCCGCGCCCGCGTCTTCCGCGACTGCGACGACGACGGCGGCGGCGACGGTGACCGTGGCGACGGCACCTGCGACGACGGCGACACTGCCGGTCGCGACCGGACCAGCACCGGCGAGCGGCGACGGTCCGCGACCAGCGGCCTTGCTATCGACGACAGGAGCGACCGCTCCTTGAAAAACAATTTGAACCACGGATGACACGGATCTACACGGATGAAGAGCATTCGTGCCATTCGTGTCATTCGTGCGATCCGTGGTTGTCTCCCTTCCCCTCGCATTTCGGCGGCGGCGCGGCTAGGTTTCGCGTTGCGAAGCGGGGAGTGGGCGGGGCAACCGTCGGCTTGCGGGCGGCTAAGGCCGCTGGCGGGCGGGAGGAAAGTCCGGGCTCCACAGGACAGGGTGGTCGATAACGTCGACCGGCCGCGAGGCCAGGGAAAGTGCAACAGAAAGCAAACCGCCGTCGGCGGGCGTTTCGGCGTCCCGCCGGTCGGTAAGGGTGAAACGGTGCGGTAAGAGCGCACCAGCGGCCGAGGCGACTCGGCCGGCTCGGTAAACCCCACCCGGAGCAAAGCCAAACAGAGGGAAGCGCGGACTCGGCCGCGGCGGACCGGTTCGGTCCGTGGGGTTCGACTCTCGGGTAGGCTGCTGGAGGCGGCGGGCAACCGCCGTCCTAGAGGAATGGTTGCCGCGTGTCGGCGACGACACGCACAGAACCCGGCTTACAAGCCCACTCTCCGCTGCGCGTCCTCGTCGCCAGCGGGCGTTTCCGTGGGTTGCTCGCCCTTCGCGGCTGCCGCCAACGTCGTTGCTCGTTTTTCCGCACGCGAAAACGAGTTGTGCTATTCTCGCTGGAACCACGACAGTCCCGATACCTTTGACAGACGAGGAAATGCGCGATGCCCTGGACTCGATTCGGTTGCACGCTCGTCGGCTTGCTCTACGCCAGTTCCGTATTTGCCCAGCCAACGATTCAGTCGGCGGCGCAGTCGCAAACACAGTCGGTTGCACAGTCTGGCACACAGTCGGCCGCACAGTCGTCCGCTTCTGCGCCGGCGGCGGCCGAGGGCGTGGCGAGCGACGGCCGGTTCGCGGTGCGTTCCAACCTCTCGGCGGGCGTGGCGAAGGTCGACATCACGCCGCCCAACGTGGTCGACATGCCAATCATCGGACATACGCGGAAAGTGACTGGCGTGCGCGATCCGCTGCGAGCGGGCGTGCTGGTGTTGGACGACGGCGCGACCCGCGCCGCCATCGTGACGCTCGACACGATCGGCGCTTGGGAGCCGATGGTGGCGGCGGCGCGGGAGCGGATCGAGCGCGAGGCGAAGGTCCCGAGCGGTCACATTTTAATTGCCGCCTCGCATAACCATTCGGGACCGGGCTACCTCGAAAACCCGGCCTGGGCAAGCTCGCTGATCGACAAGCTGGGGGCGGCCGCGAAGCAGGCGGCCGGTTCGATGCGGACCGTCACCGTGGGATACGGCGAAGACCGCATTGGCTTCGGCATCAATCGACGCAAAACGATCGACGGCCGGGCCGTGCTCCGGCTCAATCCGGCC
Source organism: Pirellulaceae bacterium (assembly GCA_044356875.1). Lineage (GTDB taxonomy): Bacteria > Planctomycetota > Planctomycetia > Pirellulales > Pirellulaceae > CAIXSC01. Next base: position 2,887 of record JBIKVL010000810.1, read on the forward strand.
GGTCCCAACGATCCCCGCGTGAAAGTCTTACGGTTCGACGATGGCCGCTCGCTGACGCCCGTCGCCGTGCTGATGCATGCCGTTTGCCACCCGTGCTTTTTCACCTGGGGCG
>JBIKVL010000811.1:0-2997 GCA_044356875.1 Pirellulaceae bacterium
CGTTCGCGTTGAGGCCGCGTTCGCGTTGAGGCCGCGTTCGCGTTGAGGCGCTGCGACTGCCGACGTCGGCGTGATGGGGCGAAAGAGCGCGGACGCGGCAACGAGTGTGTCCAGTCTTCGAGCTCTTCTTTTTGCCGAGTCGATAAATCATTCAAGACGATTTAATTCGCTTGACGAAGATGCGCATAAGTTGGTTGAATTAGCGCCCAAGCCAGTTCCTCCTCGCAGGGTTTCCCGGAGGACTTGGTTAAACCCATGGGAGGCCCGTGATTGAGGAGTTCCAGGATGGCGACTGCCAAGAAGGCTGCGAAGGCTGTTGAAAAGAAGGCGCCCGCGAAGAAGTCGACGAAGACGAAGGCCCCGGTGAAGAAGTCGAAGTAACAGCGCCACAGCGAGTGGCCTCGGAGCCTTCGCTAGCCAGTCTTCGCTAGCCAGTCTTCGCTAGCCAGTCTTCGCTAGCCAGTCTTCGCTAGCCTAGGAGCCCTCGCTAGCCTAAAAGCCTTCGACTGCACGACGCGCGAATCGCGTTTTGCGGATCGCGTACTGCGGATCACCGGGCCGGCCGCGTTTCCGAGGGGAGACGCGACCGGCCTTTTTGCTGCGCTGATTCCGAGTTCGCCGCGACTTCCAGCCGCTGTTTATCGTCGGGAACTTGCCTCGATCGGCCAATCGCGTACGATCAAGGCTAGTACGGGATGGGGCGGCCGATCACTGGCCTCCGATCCCATCAGGAGGCTGGGACGTGTCTGAGTTGGGTGCGCGGGAATTCGTCACGCTGTGGATGTCTGAGCTTTCGGCCCGGGAGCGAATTAACCTCGCGGCTTTGAGCCATTTTGTTGCCGCTGTCTCTCGGGAAGTGCATCGACGTCTGGAAGAGGAAGATGGCGAAACGGACGGCGAGGTCGACGTGGCCTGCGCGTTGCTGCCCAATGGACGGTTGTTGATCGATGCCCAGGCGGAGAGTGGCGGCGCGGTCCCAAAGTGGCTCGATGCCTTGGAAAGACGTCTCGGCGAACTCGCCTTGCCGCCCGTACGCAGCTTGCCGGTCGCGTTTTCCTTTCGCGCCTCTTGGGGAAAGAGCGGCCGGGAACCGTCGGCGGCCTTTCGTCTGCCGTTCGCTCGTTGGGCGGAAAACTGGCGGGGCGGTTCGATCGAAGCTCTGATTCTCACCGCCGCGACTCGCCGTGGACTCTGGGAGGGCAAGCTGGGCGATGGGAGTGTCGCTGATTCGGACTCGGGCGATACGCCATCTGTTGCCGACGCCAAGGCGTTATCGGATCCGGCTCGGAACGCGACGCTCGGCGGTCACGCCGCAAATCCGAGTCGTTCCCGTTTCTCCCAGGCTTGCCGACGGGTTTGGCGGGGAATGACGCAATGGATCGCTGGTCTGTTTCACCTTCGTGCCGTCGAGACGCTGCCTGAACCGTCGTCGTCGGTTGGTCGGTCCGACGTTGGCTTGGCTGCTCCCAACGAGCGCGACAGTGGCGAGAGGAACAGCGACGGCGGCGAGGCTGAAAGCCGGTTGGATCCGGAGGAGCTGCTTGAGAAAGATGCGCCCGCCGCGATTTCGCTTGCCGAATGGAATGAGCGGGTCGCTGCCGCGCCGGCCGACCCGGAACCTTATCGAGGTCGCGCCGACTTTCATCGCGAGGCGGAGGAATTCGAAGCGGCGGTCGCGGATTACTCGCGGGTCCTCGAGTTGTCGCCGGGCGATCAGGAGGCGTTGCTGGCGCGGGGCTCGCTGTTGTGCTTGCTCGGAGAGACCCAGCGTGGCTTGGCGGATTTCAACGCCGTGCTGGAAGCCGCGCCGAACGATGTTTCCACCTTGCACAATCGGGGCATCCTGCTGGTCGAATTGGAGGCGTACGACGCCGCGATCGCCGATTTCACCGCGGCGATCGAGCACGATCCCTGGAACGCTCGCCTGTGGATCGCGCGCGGGCGGGCGTATGCCTTGCGACGCAGTTTCGCCCAGGCCTCGCGGGATTTCTCGTCCGCCATTCGGCTCGATCCGCACGATGACGAACCATACGGGTTGCGAGCGGCCTGTGCCCGCCACGTGGGCGATTTTCCCGAATCGGCTCGCACCGCCATCGAGGACTACAGCCGAGCGTTGGCGATCGCGCCAGGTCGGGCCGTGTACTACCTGCATCGCGCCGAGCATTACTGGTCGTGCGACGAAAACGATTCGGCGCTGTTGGATTGCGATATGGCGTTGACGCTCGATCCCACCCTGGACGCCGCCTTGGGGATGCGTGGAGCGGTCGCGGCGGCGCTCGGGCGGCACGACCAAGCGATCGAGGACTGCGGCAAGGCGATCGCGTCCGGGATCGTGGCGGCCAGCGTCCATCTGACGCGGGCCGAGTCGCTTGTGGAGTTGGAACGCTTCGAGGAGGCGTTGGACGACGCGGACCGCGCGGTGGAACTGGCGCCCGAACTGTCCAACGCTTGGAAAACCCGTGGGCTCATCCGGATGCGGCTCGGGCAGAGCGATGAAGCGCTCGACGACTTGAACGAGGCGGTGCGGTTGGCGCCCGATGAGCCGTCGCTGCTTTGCCATCGCGCCGCCATTTTGCGGCATCGGCAACAGCCCTCCAACGCCATCGACGACTGCACGAAGGCGCTGGAACTGGTCGAGGAATTCTTTCCCGCGTTGGTGATTCGGGCGGGATGCTGGGAGGATTTGGAAGACGTCGAACGGGCGGCGGCGGATTACGACCGATTGGTCGCCCTGTCGCCGGAGGACGCCTCGGTATGGGTCGAGCGGGCCAATTTCCGTCTTCGGGTCGATGATTACGAACGCGCCGAACGCGACTTCGACTCGGCCCTGGAACGTGACGAAGCCAACGTCGGCGCGCGGTTCCATCGGGGCCAAATCCGGGCCGCCCGCGGCGAACTGGATGGCGCCCTTGAAGATCTTTCGGCGGCTATTCGGCTCGACCCCGAATTCGCTCCCGCATACGCCCGGCGCGCCAACGTTTGGCTCTTGAAACGCGA
>JBIKVL010000812.1:0-2995 GCA_044356875.1 Pirellulaceae bacterium
AACCCAACGACCTCGCGCTCGCCAAGGAATTCCTCGACTTGTTGGCCCGCCATTCCCAGGACTACACGAACGCCTGGCGTCAACTGACGGAGACCACAAGCGGCGCTGATAGGAGCGCCGCTGATAGGAGCGCCGCCAATCTGGGCACCGCTCATCTGGGCGCCGCCGCGACAGCCGCCTTTGAGCACCCTGAGTTCGCTGAGTGGCTTTCTCGCTGGCACGACCGGCGGACTCGCGGCGTTCAGGAAGATCCGGAACGGCTCCAACAAGCCAACGCCCTGATGCGGTCACACAACCCGCGTGTCATCCCGCGAAACCATCGCGTGGAGGAGGCCTTGGCCGCCGCCGTCGACGAAGGTGAACTCGAACCGCTCGAACGGTTGCTCGCCGCGCTTCAACAACCGTACGACGAAGTTTCCGAATTCAACACTTACCGCGAGCCTCCCCCGCCAACTGCGTGCGCCTACCGAACCTTTTGCGGAACATGATCATGCCCGATGCTCGCGTAACGCGATCGCCGTCGGGCGGACGGCCCGCAGGTCGAGCCACTTGATGGAACCGAGTCGAGCGGCGGCCTGTGGGAAGTACGGGTCGACCAAACCGGCGGACGCGGCCTCGGCGGCGCTCGCCACGGTCCCAGGCAATGGGCATGATTTCACGAGCACAAGCGTACGGGCGCGCACTCGGGCCGCCAAATGGGCCGCCAGCGAATCGCTGCTGACGGTCCAGTCGCGCGGCAACCGACCACGCCTGCCACTTGCGGCGAATTCCAGATAAGCGCCAGCATCCACCACCATCAACGAAACCGACGCGCTGGCGCCGGATCCAGGGCGAATACCGGATACCGAGTTGACGCCGGAGGCAGCGTGAACGCCGATCGGTTCAACGGCAGCGTTCCAGGAGCCTTGCAGGTCCGCAATTCCAGCAAATGGAAGAACGCGTGGAGCCACCTTCACGTCGAACATGGACTGATCGAGCTCAAGCCCGTGGCCAGACGCCAGATCATGCGCCGCCCGGTCTGATCGCCGCGGACCGCAAACCGCTCTATCATGCTTCGAGGCGGCGAGCAACCGATGGAGGGCGACATCGGCCGTGACCGACAATAACCGAACACACCAGTGATGGCACGCTTCCTCGCCAAGCGACTGCTGCGCGTCCCATGCGCGCAGCGTATCGACCCAGGGACCTCCGCCAGCAACCAGCAACCACGTTTGTTCGCGAAATACCGACTTCAGCGATGGTCGGCGTTTCGCGGTGGCCGCATGCGTCGTCGCGGCGTTTCGCGATTCCGTCGCCAGCCATGCCAACAACCTCGTTGGCCATTCCGCCAAGTCGAACAGACTCCCGCCCACTTTCACCACGCCGGCGATCACGGGCCGACGAGTCGCTGTCACGGCTTCTTCACCTGTTGCCGCACGTACGGAATGATGTGCTGGGCATACGTGAAGCCGTCCTTGCCGTACTCATTCTTTTCGTTGTCGAACTGCTTGCTCAGTTTGCCCGCGCGATCATAGACCTGAATCACCGGAATCGACGCGATACCCAGCTTGCCATATAGGTCGAGATCGGGTTCGGCGCTAATCAATGTCAAAAACGGCGATTGGATTTCCTTCAACACCTTGAGCACCGCGGGCCGCTCGTCGTCCGGTTTGCCGTCGCCCGCGTAATTGCAATTGATCGAAAGGCACACGACATCTTTGGGAAACTCGCGCTGAATCCGCGCGAGTTGCGGCAGTTCCGCGATACACGGCGGACAGAAGTTCGACCAGAAATCCACGACGACCACTCGCCCCTTGTAGGACGCGATCAATTCCTGGGCCTGCTGCCACGTTGCCACTCGCACCATCGGCTCCGCTTGAACGGCATTCTTCGCCGGCACTGGCGCGGTTCCACGCTCCTGGCCAGAAACAGCCGCCCCAAAACCGTTCACCGCAACGAGGGAAGCGACAACCACAGCGATGGCCTTGGTCCATCCAAAAACCGCGAATCGCGGGACGGAAACTAGGTGGGGCATTCGTGGAGTTCCAGGGGTGGTTAGTGAGTAGTGGTTAGTGAGTAGTGGTTAGTGAGTAGTGGTTAGTGAGTAGTGAGTGGTGAGTAGTGAGTGGTGAGTAGTGGTGATTGGCAACCGAGAAACCTTTTCGCTCCATTTGGGATTCATGTGGGTACCGCCGAACATGCGTGCGTCGCCCAACTTTCGAGCCATGCCATAAGCCAACTCGGCGACAGCCGCACTCTGCGAATCCTTCGATGGCTACCCACAGAAATCCCAGAAGGACCAATTACCTCCCGCTTCGAATAAACACCTTACGATCTCCAAGCCGATTGCACTTTACCGATCGACAGGTTTAACCACGAAAAATACGAGTCACACGAAAGGACATGCCGAGTTATTCGCCCTACGAATTCCATGCAACAAGTCCCTAATTGCGTAAACATACGCTCATCCCAGGACCCCGCAACGATGAGCGCATTGTTTCGTGTGTTTCGTGTGTATCGATGGTCGTGTTGGCGTGGGAGTGGTTTAGAGTCCCCAGCCGAACGGTTTGCGTTCGGGAGGCTTAGGAGGCTCGGGAGTCGGATTTGGCGGGGAACTCGCGGAGGGTGCTTCTACCGGCGGGACGGTGCTAGCAGACGCGGCGGGCGCGGGCTTGCGGATTTCGTCGCCGTTCGCTTCGCGGGCCTCTTCGAGCGCCTTGTCGGTGCTGGATGGGTCGACTTGGCGACAGCAGTCGACCAGCGTGCGGCTGATTTCGTCCAGTTCGGCGCGCCATTCCTCGGGATTCACTTCGGGCGGGTTGTGGGGGAGGAACTCCTGCAACAGCAGAATCATCCGCAGCAAGTGCCGGAAGACGACGCCTTCCTGTTTTTGCAGACCGCGGGATGTGATGAACGCGTTGAACTTGCCACCGTACTCCAGCACGCCGCCCGCCGCCCAGACGGGGGTTGTGTTCAGCGAGTGGACTTCGGGATAGCTGTAGTCGAACAGCAGCCT
>JBIKVL010000047.1:0-10823 GCA_044356875.1 Pirellulaceae bacterium
ATCACGCTCGACTCGGGCTTTGGCGACACCGACAACACGGCTTCGCAGACGCTCGATGGCACGCTGACGGCTTCGGCTGGCACGGTGACGATCGATCTGAACGCGGAGGCGGGGAACGCGACGCAGGGCGCGTCGGGGACGATCACGGCGAGCCTCCTGTCGCTGCTGGCGACGGGTGGCGGCACGGGCGCCTACGTGCTGGCCGCTTCGACGACGAACAATGTCACGACGCTCACGGCGAGCGTCGGCGGGGCGATCGACTTCTTCGATGCGGATGGTCTGTCGCTCGGCGCGGGCGGCGTTGGCGTGACGACTTCCGATGACGACGCGACGTTCATGGTGGCGGCGGGCAACATCTCGCTCGCCGAAAACATCGCTCTGGGAACCGGGACGTTACGGCTGCAGACGGACGATTCGACGGGCTCAATCACGCAGACTGCGGGCAAGACCGTGGCGGCGAGCGCGCTCGGCCTGCGGGCTGGCAGCGGCGGGATCAACCTGCCGACGGCGGGGAACGATGTCGATACGCTGGCGGCGACCACGACCGGCGCGTTCGCGATGCGCGACGTCGACACGCTGGACTTGGGGACAGTCACGGCGGATGGGGTCTTCACGCCGGCGGTGACCGGCCTGACGGCCGGCGGTTCTCTGGAACTGGTGGTCGGTGGCGATCTGACGATCACCGAGAGCATTTCGGCCAGTGGCCAGACGGTTCGACTGCAGTCGACCGGCGGCGGCGTGTCCGAGTCGGGCACGGCGACGATCACGGCGGGAACGCTGGGAGTTCGAGCCGGCTCGGGCAGCATCGCTTTGGGGAACAACAACGACGTTGACAACCTGGCGGCGTTCGCCAGCGGTACGCTCACGATCGTCAACACCAACGGCGTCACGATCAGCGATGTGGCGGCGGGTGTGAACTTCACGGCGACGACTGGCCTGTCGACGACGGCGGGCTCGATCGGTTTGACGAACACGACGGGTGGCGGCATCACGGTGGGCTCGTCGGTTACGGCGGGCGGGGCCCAGAGCGTGACGCTCAGCGCGAATTTCGCGGACCAGGACCTGGCGGTGAACGCGTCCGTGAGTTCCTCGGGCGGCGCGATCACGCTGGAGGCCTATGGCAACGTGACGTTCAGCGCGGCGGGCGACGTAGCCAGCGCCAACGGCAACGTGTCGGTGACCGCGGATGCGGATTCGACGGGTGGCGGCGCGATCACGTTGGACGTTGACACGACGATCAACGCGGGCTCGGGCACGATCACGGTCAACGCGACCGGCGATATCACGCTGACGGGTCTCACGACAACGAATGCGACCGCGTCGGCAGTGAGCGTGACGTCGACGAGCGGCGCGATTGTGGACGCGGGCGACACGACGGTGGACATCACGGCGAACGCTTCGGGCGCTCGGGTGTCGCTGTCGGCGGCGACCGGTATCGGTACCATTGCGAACGACGTCGATTTGTCGGCGGCGTCGCTGCAGGCGACGAACAGCACGAGCGGGGATATCGTGCTTCAGGAGACGAGCGGCCTGTCGATTGCCGGTTCCGGCGTGTCGACAGCGGCGGGTGGCGGCAATATCCAGATCGATGTGACGGCGGGCGCGTTGTCGGTCGACAGCGCCGTGTCGGCGAACGGAGCAGGCACGGTCACGCTGACGGTGGCGGGGGCGCTGACAGTGGCGGCGGGGATTTCTTCGACGAGCGGCAACCTGTCGTTCACGGCGGCGTCGATCGCGTCGAACGCGACCGCGAGCACCAGCGGCAACGTCTCGCTGACCGCGACGACGGGCGCGATCACGGATGGGAACGGTTCGGGCGTGAACGTGTCGGGCGAAGTTCTGTCGGCCAGTTCGGCCACGGGAATCGAGCTGGATACGACCGTGACTACAGCGTCTTCGCTGACGGTCTCAGGCAACGGCGCAATCGCGGTGGACGACACGGCGGGCGGCCTGACGGTGACGTCGGCGACGACGAACAACGGTACGATCACGCTAACGGCGGCGGCCGGGAACTTGACGCTGACATCGGTGGTTGCCGGAGGCACGAACAATGTGAACGCCACGACGACGGCGAGCGGCGATATCCAGGTCGGATCCGTCACCGCGTCGGGGGCCGTGGTGACGTTCGTGTCGGCGGGCGCGATCACCGATATGAATTCGGGGTCGGTGAACGTCGTGTCGGACAGCCTGAGCGCGACCGCGGTGGCGGGCATCGAACTGGACACGACGATCGCGACGGCGACGCTGCTGTCCGTCTCCGGCGCGGGCAACATCGCCATCGACGATTCGGCGGGTGGCCTGACGGTGACGTCGGCGACGACGAACGACGGCACGATCACGCTGACGGCGGCGGGCGGCAACTTGTCGCTCGTCACGGTGACGGCGGGCGGTTCCAAAAACGTGTCCGGCACGACGACGACCAGCGGCGACATCCAAGTAGGCAATGTCGGCGCTGCGGGTGCTACGATAACCCTCACCGCTGCGGCCCGCATCGAGGAGTTGACGCCCGATGACACTAACGCCGATCTGACGGCCGATAGCCTGTCCCTCATCGCCATATCAGGGATCGGTTCGCTGAATCAGATCGAAGTCGACGCGGGCACGGCGTCTGGCCAAGGCGTCACGGCGAGCGTCAGCGGTAGCGGCGCGATCAGCCTTCGCGACGTGAATGGCGTGCGAGTGGTGAGCGCGACCACCGCAACGGGCGGCGATATCACGTTGGAAGCATTGAGCGGCGATCTAACCGTTGTGACCGCGACGGCGGGATCCACGAGTGGTTCCGCGAACGTGATCCTCAATTCGCTCGGAGGTTCGGGCAATGTGCTGTTGACCGCGGTCACGGCGGCGGGCGATCGTGTGACCGTGGGGGCAACGGCCCAGATCATCGATTTGGACGATACGGCGGACGATATCACGGCGACGGACATCGTGCTTGTCGCGGCGACCGGCATCGGTGTCGGCGGATCGGCGACCGACACCGAAATCGAGATTCAGGCCACGAGCCTGGACATCATCAATAGCACGTCGGGAGGCGTTCAGCTTCGCGATGTGAGTGGCGGATTGACGGTTCGCGACATCAATGCTTCGAGCGGGGCCCACACGCTCGCTGGCGCTGGCTACATCGAGGCGGCCAGTCCGTTGACGATCAACGTCAGTTTGACAAACAACGACGACTTCCGGTACACGGCGGGCAACAGTACTTCCAACGACGACGACTTGACGATCAACAATGGCGCGGTGGTAACGCTCAACGCGTCGACGAACAAAACGCTGCGTTTTGAGGCGGGTGACGACATCCTGCTCGGCTCAGGCACCGCCGGATCCATCACAACGACTGGAGCCAGCGGCCATGCGGTGATTCTCGATGCGGACCTGGAAGGCGCCGGTTCCGACTCGGATCGCGGCAGCGTCTCGCAAGTGTCCGCTTCCGGCAACAGCGTGACCACCAACTTCCTGACGGTGAACGCTGGCGATGGAATCGGTAGCGGCGCGCAATCGCTGGCGATGAGCGTCGACTCGCTGACGACGAATTCCACGGCGAACAACGGCAGCCAATTCCTCCGCGAGGCCAACGCCTTGAGCGAAATACTGCTCAACGCGGGCACGGGCAACGTGACGCTCGCGACGGTCGGCAACGGCAATGTGCTGAGCAGCGACTCGGCGGTCGACATCATCGCCACGGCGGCAACGATTACGGTCTTCAATGGCACTTTCGGCACGGCCAGCAACGCGGCCGGCGCGGCGATCGAAACTAATGTGTCGGATTTGACGGTGAATACGTCCGCTGGCAACGCCAACCAGTTCATCCGCGAGTCGAACGGACTGGCCGATCTCAATTTGAATGCCGGGACCGCCTCCATCGAATTGCTGACCGTGGCGACGGGCAACATCCTCAGTTCGGATTCCAGTATCGACTTCGTCGCTGGTACGCTGACGGTTACTGTCACCGACGGAGGTTTTGGCGCGAACAACACCACGGCCGGAAATGCGATCGAAACAAATGTCGCGAATCTGAATGTCACCACGAGCGCGAGCGGTGGGAACCAGTTCATTCGCGAGTCCAATGGTCTCGATGACTTGAATCTGGCGGCGGGCGGCGGTTCGATCTCGTTCGAAACCGTTGGGATTGGAAGCGTCTTGAGCGTGGATTCGGCGGTCGACATCGCGGCCGCGTCAGCGACGATCACGATCGCCAACGGCACCTTCGGCTCGGCCGGCGTCGACCCGGGGCAAGCGATCGAGACGAATGTCGGCGTTCTGTCGGTGACAACCAGTGCCAACAATCGCAACCAGTTCATCCTGGAGACAGACGGTCTTGCGGAACTTCTGTTGAATGCGGGGTCGGGAACGATCAATTTCGCGACGGCTACCGCGGGCAATGTGCTCAGCGGAGATTCGGCGGTGGACATCATTGCCACCACGGCGACGATCACGGTCGCCGACGGATCGTTGGGCGCGACGGGCACGACGGCCGGAAATGCGATCGAAACGACGGTTAGCAACCTGACAGTGACCACGAGCGGCAGCGGCGGGAATCAGTTCATCCTGGAATCGGACGGACTGACCGAACTGAATTTGGCCGCCGGCACCGGCGCGATCTCACTGCTATCGACCACTGGCAACATTTCCAGCTCGGACTTCGCCGTGGATATCTCCGCGGCGTCCGCCACGATCACCGTGACCAACGGCTCGTTTGGCTCGACGAGCACGGCGGCCGGAGCGGCGATTGAAACAAACGTTTCGGACTTGACCGTGTCGACTGGCGGCGCCAGCGGCAACCAATTCATTCGAGAATCCGATGGCTTGGCCGAGCTTAACCTGTCGGCAGGCGCGAACTCGATCCAGTTCGCGACAGTGGCAGCGGGGAATGTTTTGAGCGCGGACGCTTCGGTGGACATCACGGCCGCGACCGCGACAATCACGATCGCCAATGGTTCGTTCGGATCCGGTGGCGCCACGGCGGGCAACGCGATCCAAACCAATGTCGCCAACTTGACGGTCACCTCGACGGGCACCGGCGGCGACCAATTCATCCTCGAATCCGACGGCCTCACCGATTTCAACTTGAACGCTGGCGCCAACAACCTGCAACTCGCCACGGCGGCCTTGGGAAATCTGCTCAGCAGCGACGTGGGTGTGGACATCATCGCGACCACGGCGACGATTACCGTGTTTAACGGGGCATTCGGCGTCACAAGCACCAGCGCCGGCGCCGCGATCGAAACCAATGTGACGAATTTGAGCGTGACCACGGGCGGCAACGGCAGCCAGTTCGTCCGCGAATCGAGTGGCCTGAGCGAAATCCTGTTTGACGCCGGGACGGGCGACGTGAATCTGGCGACGGTCGCTGGCGGCGATGTGCTGAGCGGCGACTCGGCAGTCGACATCATCGCCGCCACGGCGACGATCACCGTCGCGAGCGGAACGTTCGGCGCGACGAGCACGGCGGCTGGTGCGGCGATCGAAACGAACGTTTCCAATCTGACAGTCCTGACCAGCGGTGGAAACGGCAGTCAGTTCATTCGCGAATCGAGTGGGCTGGCGGAACTGAATCTGAACGCGGGCAGCGGCGCGATTCAGTTGGAAACGATCGGAGCGGGCGCCATCTTCAGCACGGACTCGGCGGTGGATATCACGGCCGCGTCGGCGACAATCACCGTGTTCAGCGGCGCTTTCGGCGCCTCGAGCACCACGACCGGAAACGCGATCGAAACCACCGTCGCCAACTTGACGGTCACCACCGTTGGAAGCACTGGCAATCAATTCATTCTCGAATCCGATGGCTTGAGCGAATTGAATCTCAGTGCGGGCACCAGCGCGATCGCTCTGCAATCCACGACCGGCAGTATTCTGAGCAGCGATTCGGCGGTGGACATCGCGGCGGATTCGGCCACCATCATCGTGACGAACGGCGCGTTTGGCTCGACGGGCACCACGGCCGGTGCGGCGATCGAGACCAATGTGGCGAGCCTATCGGTTTCCACGGGCGGTGCCAGTGGCAATCAGTTCATCCTCGAAACGGATGGCCTCTCGGACTTGAATCTGGCGGCTGGCGCAAACGCCATCCAACTCGCGACAGTTGGGATCGGCAATGTTTCTAGCACGGATTCGGCAGTCGATATCGTCGCCGCTACCGCCACGATCACCGTGGCAAACGGAGCTTTCGGGGCTACGGACACGACCCCTGCCAACGCAATCGAAACGACGGTCGGCAACTTGACGGTAAACACGAGTGCTGGAAACGGCAATCAGTTCATCCTGGAAACGGATGGACTAACCGAGCTGAACTTGAATGCCGGCGGCGGCACGATCGCGCTGCAATCGACGACTGGAAACATTCTCAGCACCGACTTGGCTGTCGACATCACAGCGTCCGCGGCCACGATCACCGTGACGAGCGGTTCGTTCGGAGCGTCGAGCACCAACGCTGGAGCCGCGATCGAGACCAATGTTTTGAACCTGAGTGTGACAACGAGCGGTGGTAGCGGCAGCCAGTTCATCCGCGAGACGGGCGGGTTGACGGAATTGTCGCTTGATGCGGGCACTGGCAACGTGAGCCTGTTGACGGTCGGCAGCGGCGATCTGCTCAGCGGCGACTCGGCGGTGGACATCATCGCGACCACGGCGACGATCACGGTGGCCAGCGGCGCGTTTGGCTCGACAAGCACAGACGCTGGCGCCGCCATTGAAACAAATGTCACCAATCTGAGCGTGACGACGAGCGGCGCGGGCGGCGACCAATTCATTCGCGAGTCTTCCGGGCTGAGTGAGATTCTCTTCGACGCGGGCATCGGCAACGTCAATCTGGCGACGGCCGCCAACGGCGATGTGCTGAGTGGCGATAGCGGCGTGGACATCATCGCGACGACCGCAACGATCACGGTGTTCAGCGGCGCGTTCGGCACATCGAGCACCAGCGCCGGCCAGGCGATCGAAACGAACGTGACGAATCTAAGCGTGACGACGGGCGGCAACGGCAACCAGTTCATCCGCGAGACGGCCGGACTTAATGAGTTTCTGCTTGACGCGGGCGGCGGCAACGTGAGCTTAGCGACCGTCGGCATGGGGAACTTGGTAAGCATCGACACTGCGATTGACATCATCGCGGCGTCGGCGTCGATCACTGTCGCCAGTGGCACATTCGGCGCGACGAGCACGGCGGCCGGCGCCGCGATCGAAACCAATGTTTCCAATCTGACAGTTCTGACCAGTGGCGGAAACGGCAACCAGTTCATCCGCGAATCGAGCGGCCTCGCAGAGTTGAATCTGAACGCGGGCGGCGGCGCGATCCAGTTGGAAACGATTGGGGCGGGCGACATTTTGAGCACGGACTTGGCGGTGGATGTCATTGCCGCGTCGGCCACGATTACCGTGTTCAGCGGAGCTTTCGGCGCTTCGAGCACCACGACCGGGAACGCGATCGAGACCACGGTTGCCAATTTGACGGTCACCACCGTTGGAAGCACTGGCAATCAATTCATTCTCGAGTCCGATGGCTTAAGCGAATTGAATCTCAGCGCCGGCACCAGCGCGATCGCTCTGCAATCCACCACGGGTAGCATCTTCAGCGGCGACTCCGCGGTGGACATCGCGGCGGCGTCCGCCACGATCACCGCCTCGAGCGGCGCGGTCGGCTCGACGAGCACTGCGGCTGGATTTGCGATCGAGACCAATGTCGGCAGCCTGACGGTTTCCACCAGCGGTGGAAACGGCAACCAGTTCCTGCGCGAATCCGATGGCCTCACAGACTTGAACCTGGCGGCCGGATCGGGCGCGATTCAGTTGGCAACGGTTGGCAATGGCGACATCTTGAGCGCGGATTCGACGGTCGATATCAGTGCCGCCACGGCGACGATCACGGTCGCGAACGGCTCGTTTGGATCGACGAGCACCACAGCGAGCAACGCCATCCAAACGACAGTTGGCAATCTGACCGTGACGACAAGTGGTGCCAACGGCAATCAGTTCATCCTGGAAACGGATGGGCTGACCGAGTTGAATTTGAGTGCCGGCACGGGCGCGATCGCGCTGGAATCGACCGCTGGAAACGTTCTCAGCATCGACTCGGCTGTCGACATCACGGCGGCTTCCGCCACGATCACCGTTTCGAGTGGCTCGTTCGGATCCACGAGCACCGCGGCGGGCGCGGCGATCGAAACCAATGTCACGTCGTTGACGGTTACGACGGGCGGCGCGAGCGGCAACCAATTCATCCGCGAGTCCGATGGTTTGGCGGAATTGAACCTGTCGGCGGGCGCGAATTCGATCCAACTGGCGACCGTCGGGGCGGGAAGCATTCTCAGCTCGGATTTGTTGGTCGATATCGCCGCCGGAACGGCGACGATCACGGTGGCCAATGGCTCGTTCGGAGCCAACGCAACCACGGCGGGCAACGCCATTCAGACCAATGTGGGGACTTTGAACGTCTCGTCGATCGGCACGGGTGGCGACCAGTTCATTCTGGAGTCCGATGGCCTTGTCGACCTCACGTTGAACGCCGGTGGCAACAACGTGCAAATGGCTACGGCGGCGGCTGGCAACGTGCTGAGTAGCGACACCGGCGCGGACATCGTGGCGGCCACGGCGACCATCACGGTCGCGAATGGCTCGTTCGGTTCATCCAGCACCTTGGCTGGGGCCGCGATCGAAACCAATGTGACGAATCTGAGCGTGACGACTAGCGCCGGCAACGGCAGCCAGTTCATCCGCGAGACGAACGGACTGAGTGAGTTCGTGCTTGATGCGGGCAACGGCAATGTGAATTTGGCGACGGTCGCCAGCGGCAACGTCCTGAGCGCGGACTCGGCGGTCGACATCATCGCCACGGCGGCGTCGATCACCGTTGCGAGCGGCACGTTCGGAGCCAATGACACGACCGTTGGAAACGCGATCGAAACGAACGTTTCCAGCTTGACGGTCATCACCAGTGCGGGCAACGGCAACCAATTCATCCGCGAGTCGGATGGCCTGTCTGAGTTGAATCTCAACGCCGGCACGGGGGGCGTTCGATTGCTGCTCGCCGCCGCTGGCGATTTGGAAAGCGCCGACAATGAAGTCGACGTGACGGGCGGAGCGGTGATCGTTACGGTGACGAGCGGCATGTTCGGCGACACCGACACGGCGGCGGGCAACGCCATTCAGACGAATGTGGTCGACCTCACGGTGACGTCCACTGGAAACCAGTTCATCCGGGAATCCAACGGCCTGACGCGGTTCGCGTTGAATGCCGGCGCGAATACCGTGTTGCTGTTGAGCGAAACAGGCAACGTGTTCGACGACGACGCCAGCGTCGACGTGACGGCGACGGCGTTTGCGGTCACGACCTTGGCCGGCGCGGTGGGGCAGACGTCGATCCTTATCAACACGGACGTCGCCAATTTCGAAGCCGCGGCGACGGGCGGCGGCGTCTTCGTGAGCGATGCGAGCGCGATGACGCTAGGTGGTGTCTTGGAGGGCACGACGGCGGTCGCCACCACCGGTGGCTCGATCGATCTCCGCGCCTTCGGCACTCTGAGCGTGAACGAAAACGTTTCCGTGGGTGGAGCGGCCACACTGCAAGCAAGGGAAACCGGATCGACGGCCACAGGCGACATCCTGGCGATTTCCAACAGCGTTTCGATCACCACGACCGGCGGCTCGTTAACGCTCAATGCCGGCGACGCGGTGACGGTTAGCAGTTCTTCAACGATCACGGCCTCCACGACGATTGTGGTGAACGTCGACAATGGCGCGGGCCAAATCGGCGCGGATGATGACGCGGCGGCGGGCGGTGTCGTTGATTTTGACACGACGACGAGTGACCCGGTGTTTATGGCTACCGGTGGAATGACCATTACGGGCGGCTCGGACGATGATATGTTCGATCTCAAGCCGCAGGCGGGCGCCGCGATCACGCTCAATGGCGCGCCGCCGATCTATCCGACCGTTCCGGGAGACACGCTGAATTTCGATTTGTCGAATGTGGCCAATGGCAACGCGATCCTGACGCTGGGCGACGCGCCGGGTGCGGGGTTGTATAGCTTCCTCTCGCCAGAGACCGAACGGTCCGTCAGTTACCGTAGCATTGAGACGGTGAATTCGACGGATCCCAACTTCAAGTACCACCTGGTGCTGGACATGAAGTACTCGGGGTTCCAGAGCGGTGGCGATGACGCGATCCTCGCGCAGCGGACGGCCACCGACCTGCGGCTGGACATCAACAACGCGTTCTTCTACTCGGGCAATCACGATTCGATCCTGTCGTTCACGATCATCGGATCGAGCGACAACGATTACCTGGAAATCCGTGAGACGGCGTTTGGATTGCCGCGGTTCTCGGCGGCTGCGCCAACCATTGACAATTCGGCGATCGGCGGCGGAGTCTCGGCCGGTTCAGAGCTTTTGGACGCTGCCAAGGATATTCTCGAACTGAATGGTCTCGCGCCAGCGCTGCCGACCGGCTGGTCGGACACGGATGTTTCGATCCATTTCGACGGCGGTGATTTCGCGTCGGACAACGACGAAATCGAAGTCACGCTCGTGAATGAACATCTGGTTTTCACGATCGGCACTGCCAAACTGGGCAATCTGGTTGTACGGACGTACGATCTGCTCACGGATGACCCGCCGACGACGCCGGTAGACGCCTTGATTTCCTTCGCGAACCTCGGCACGCAACGCACCTTGCTGTGGAATGGCGGCGGCGGCGCAATTCTCTTGGAAGCCTATTCGACTCCGGCCACCACCACGTTGACTTTCAAGGATACGGGCACGGCCAGCGATGGCTTCAACCGTGTCGAGGGCGACGGCGGCTTCGTGAATCAAACCTTCAGCGGTTTTGAATT
>JBIKVL010000813.1:0-2992 GCA_044356875.1 Pirellulaceae bacterium
TCTGGCACTGCTCCTGTGCGTCGGGTTGGCCAGCGTCCGTCTCGAGGGCGCCGAGGTTCTCGATCCTGCCGTGACGGTGGGCGGGGTCGATCTGGCGGCGACGCAATCGATCGGTGGAAATGGAGCGGTTGCGATCGCGCCGACCACGCTGTCGGCGCTGCTGGATTCGAAAGGTATGAGTGGCCGTTGGAAAGCCGCTGCCGCTGCCGCTGCCGCCGCCGCCGCCGCCGCCGACGACGACGATGCGAAAACCGGTTCATTCCATCATCGGCTCGCGTTCCGGCAGGCGGTGGAACTGGGGGCATTCCTGGCCGAGGTGGAGAGCGGCGCGGGTGGCGCCGTCGTGTTTCGAGCGCTGAGGGCCGACGCCAAGTATCCGGGGGATCCCGACCGCGCTGCCGACTGGGAAACGCTCGCCGCGACGAAGACCGGGAACCGTTACGACGTGGCGTGTGCGGCCGGTTTCGCGACGCGCGCGTTGCTCTGCACACAAACGGGGTCGGTCGATCCGCCCGCGATCCGCCGCTGGCAACTGTTTCGAAGCCGGCTGTTCAACCTTACGCCCTACGCCATCGCGCAGGCCGACATTGGGCCGTTCGGCAGTGACCCGGGCCGTGTGATTCACGGCGGCGCGTGGCAGAACACGGGACCGGACAAGGAGGGCAAATACATCGTTCCGCCGGTCAGCAGCGTGAATCCGAAGTGGTTCACGCTCGTCTGGGATAAGCCGCAAGCCCTCGCGACCGTGCGACTGCTCTCCAATATCGACCAGTTTCTTTTGTTCGCATTCACCGGCAGCGACCGCGATAATCCGGCCCTCGCTGGTGACAAAGACTGGCGGCAAGTTCGGTTCGAAGAAGTTTTCAAGCAGAAGACGCAAAACGAAACCGAATGCTCGGTCACATTCCCCGCGGTAACGACCCGGGCGCTCAAGCTCGTGATTCTGGAGACACACCCGCGCGAGCGCCGCATCGCGATGATTCGCGAGTTCTCGGCACTGACGGACCTCGGCAATCGACCGGTACCCGCGCCGCCGAGCACGGCGGAAACGCCACCGCCCGTGGCGGTTTCCTATTCGTTGCCGCGCGCTGGCGAAACGGCGCTGGTGATCGAGGATTCGCGAGGCCGACGAGTTCGCAACCTCTTCGCGCAGGTACCACGCGACGCCGGGACGAACTCCGAACCATGGGATTTGAAGGACGACGATGGCCTGCTGGTTCCACCCGGCGAGTATCGTTGGAAGGTCATCTCCGCGCCGCCGCTCGAACTGCATTACCAGATGACGCCGTACCCGAATGTCGAACAGCATTCGCCGGACAGTTCACCATGGTGGACTGGCGCGCCGCGGAGCGGATGGCTTTCGAACCATGGCAACCAGAGTTCCGTCTGCGTGATCGGCGACACCGTGTATCAGGGCGCAGGCGGCACGGAGGGCGGTCACGCCTTTATCGAGACGGACTACAACGGAGCCAAGAAATGGGGCACTGGCGACCCAGCACAAACCATGTTCACCGATGGCAAGACGTTGTTCATTCTGCAGGGAAACTCTGTCAGCCGATACGACGCCGCGACGCGCACGCGAAAGCCGCTCTTCACGCTGAGTCCGACCTCGGAACGCAAGGGAACTCCGGTCGGCATGGCGGCTCACAGCAACACGATCTATGTCGCGTTCCATTCGCCCATGCCCTATTTGGACAACGCAGGCGAAACGTCGATGGTCGATATCGAGCAGTGTTTGCCGAAGCTGCCGGCGACTCTGAAGCGGAGCGATAACTACGGCATTCCCGTCACTCCGCAGCGGGATTTCTTGAGCTTGTTCCGGCTCGGCGGGCACATTAACGGCGACGATCGCGCGAATGGCCTGATGCTGAACAGCACGAAGGGCCCACAACCGCAGCAACACATCGTCCTCGCCCTGAAGACCAGCGTCGCGATCGGCAGCCTCGTGTTCCCGCGACCGGAGCCGGACCATCCCGACGTGAAGTTCCGCATCAGCGTGTTGAAACCGGACGCGCCATATCCACCGCAACCGCAAACCGAAGCCCACTGGACCGAAGTAAAGCTCGGCCAACTTGGAGCGTGGAACTGCGTCCCGTTGCCGGCCGGCACTTCAACCCGTGCTCTGCGGCTCACGTTCTTCAAGCCCAGCGATGCGATTCTCGAGTCGCTGGATATTGATCTCGCCAACCCGAGTAAAACCGACACGTCGGCAAGGATCGGGAAACGCGCTGAATGGTTCGGGCGGATTGAGGGGATGCGAATCCTGCGTACGGGTTTGAAAGGTTTGCTCGCCGACGCCACGATTCGCGTCAATTCGGGGACCGTCGATCAAGCCACTGGCGAGTGGGACGCCGAGCGAACCGAGGTTCTGAGCGAACGAAAACCCGCGATTTACGCCATGGAATGGGACAAACCGCACAAGGTTCGCGGGCTGGCGATTAAGGAGATCGACGGCGCTCAGACCGAGGTGGACGTCTATCTCGGACCGGCAACCGGGGCGATCGACATCGCCGGCACCGACGGCTGGCAGAATGTCGCAACGTACCGCCAGTCGCGCCGCAACTACTATCAGCCCGATAGTTCCAACAACACGCTGGCCCGCTATCTCGACGGAGTCGTCGACTTCCACCGCGACTGGGAAACCCGGGCGGTCCGGCTCCGAATCGTCAGCCAGTGGAGCGAGCAGTCTGGCCGGCCGGAAGGCGTGCGCAGCGACCGCGGCGGCCGGACCATCGATCCGAAGCGTTGCCGCGTTTACGGAGTGACGCCCGTGGAGTACGTCGGTGGCGAACCGCCCGTGGACAGCATGGTCGTCCAGCGACTTTGCGTTTACGACGGCGCGACGGGCGAGTTCCAACAGGAACTGCCGTCGTCCATCACGGGCGCGATCGCCTTCAACGCGGCGGGCGAACTGTTCGGTATTCAGGATGACGCCGTCGTAAGGGGGCACACATCCCAGCGCAGCGGGACGACCGCCGAGATGACCGCCGGG
>JBIKVL010000814.1:0-2989 GCA_044356875.1 Pirellulaceae bacterium
CAGCGGCACCGGCAGCGCCGCCGCCCGCTGCTCCAACTGTGGGAACAGGGCCGCGAGCGATTCGCGCGCGGTCGAAAGCTTGGCGGACTCGGGCAGCAGGTCGTGCCGCAACAGCCAATTGATCAACTCGGTTTGATCGCCATCCAGCTTCTGGTCGGACCAACCGCGAACCGCCGCCTCGATCGCCTTCGCGAAGCCGCGGGCGAGCGGCTCGGCGAGGTCGGCATCGGGGCCGCCGGCGCCGCCGGTCGTCGCGTTGAGCGTCTCGGCGACAAGATGCAGACCGAGCCGGTTTTCATCGTCGGGCGGCGGTCCCGAATCGGAGAGGCGGACCTCGTCGAGCGCGGTGAAGCCATCGCCCATGTCCAGCACTTCGAAGTACACGCGATGTCCCACGTAGCGGCTCACGTCGCCGCCCTGGACCAGCCAACCCCAGGTCGGGCGATTGTCGACGCGTGAACTGCAACCGCCAAAGAGCAAGCCGTTGTAGACATCCATGAAATAGTTGTCGATGTACAGCCGGATCTGGGCGTCTTGCCCCTTCAAGCGGTACAGCAAATGGCGATGGGTCAACGTGAAGGTGGACGAACGCAGCACGCCCTGCTCGCGTCGCGACCGCGTGGCGCTGTTCGCGACGCCGGGCCGCGCCAACTGAGGCGCGTTCGACGAGGCATCCCACTGGCCGGCAACGCTGGGACGTTCGCCAAACGCCCAGCCCGTTGGCCACATGCCGTCATACGAGCCACGCTCGAAATCGACGACCACCGGCGATCGATCGCGGAATTCGGTCCACCGCTTCGCCGCGTCGTCGAGCCGCTTGCGGATCGCTTCCAGCCGACCACGGGTCGCTTCGACCTTCGGTTCGCTGACTTCGAACCAAGGCTGCAGCGGATGGTTGAGTTGCCGCAACTGCGGGTCGTCCAGAGCCGCCACCCAGCGGCGCAGCAAATTGACATCCACGCCGCGGACCATGGCTACCGTGTCGCTGGCGTTTGCCCCCTGGCGGCGGACATCCCGCGCGGCCAGCAGTCCGGCCGCGATCGCATCGCCGAGCCGCGGCGTGCCGGCCGTCGCTGTCGCGGCTGTCGCGGCCGCCGTCGCTGTGGCGGCGAGCGCCGCGTCGCCCCGGCTACGAATCGCTTCGAGTTCCCGGGAACCGCTCTCGATCCGCCCCTCGGGGTCGAGCAACGCTTCCTGTCGACGTGAACTCTTCAACACGCCCGCCATGGCGTAGTAGTCGCGGGTCGAGATCGCGTCGAATTTGTGGTCGTGGCAGCGAGCGCACGCCAAGGTGACTCCCAAAAACGCTTTGCTCATCACGTCCAGTTGGTTGTCGATGCGGCCCATTTCGTCGTTGCGCACGTCGACCGGCGCGTGCGTGGCTTCGCCGAGGAACCAAAAACCGGTGCCGAGAATCGATTCATTGAAGCCGCGTTCCGCGTTGCGGCGCGGCTTGGCGAGCAAGTCGCCCGCCAAATGCTCCAGGACAAACTGGTTGTACGGCACGTCGTCGTTGAAGGCGCGAATCAGATAGTCGCGGTACTCGGAAGCGTGCGGAATCGGATAGTCGAACTCGTGGCCGTAGGTTTCGGCATAACGCACCAGATCCATCCAATGACGCGCCCAGCGCTCGCCAAAATGTGGCGAACGCAACAAGCCGTCGACCGCCTTTTCGAACGCCTGGGGCGACGCATCGTCGAGGAATGCCCGCAGCTCCGCACGCGTGGGCGGCAAGCCGATCAGATCGAAGGACGCTCGACGTAAGAGCTGTGCCTTCTCGGCGTCAGGGGCGGGCCGCAGTCCGGCCGCTTCCAATTTGGCCAGGATGAAGCGATCGAGGGACTCGGCGGGCCAGGCGGCGTCCTTGACGGCCGGCGGAGCCGGATTCTGGATCGGCTGCCAACACCAGTGACTCGACTTTCGCGTGGCCAAGTCGAACTTGGGCTCGCGGGCGCTCGGCTTAGGCGGCGCCTCTTTCGGCCAGGGCAACCCCAATTCCACCCAGCGTGTCAACGCGGCGACCTCGGCGGCCGGCAGTCGGGACTTGGGCGGCATTTGGTACGTATCGCCGTAGTTGATCGCTTCAACGAGCACGCTTTCCTTCGGTTTGCCCGGAACCGCCGCCGGTCCCGTGTCGCCGCCCTTGAGCACCGCGGCGCGGCTGTCCAACAGCAGTCCGCCTTGGACCTTTTTCGCGTTCACGCTATGGCACTCGTAGCATCGGTTCGCCAACACCGGCCGGACTTCCTTCTCGAAGAACTCGAGCGCCGCCGGTTCGAACGACGGTTCGGCCGCCGCTGGCGTGGCCGGCTGAGCCGCCGGTTCGGCGGCCCGCAGCGACGGCCGCGCCACCTCGGCAGCGGCGGCCAAACCGATCAGCACGGCGGTGGCCAAACTCGCGGCAAGGCCGCGCCGCCATCCGCGCAGTCCGAATTCGCGCCGCCCGAAAACGGCGCACCTCGACTGGCCTTCCAAGGCTCGCGTCACCAGACTAAACGCGCGCGTTCCACGCGTGATTGAGGGCAATGAGACACAGCGAATCGCGTCTTGGTCGATCATGCGGGCAACGCCTCCGACGAAAACTCGGACAACAAAAGCGGCGTAGGAACGCCGCGGTCCCGAGTATACGCCACCGCCGTGGGAAAGAAGGGGTGGGAGTCATCGATCCGCGCTTGCTCACCGCCACAGCCGCGTCGGGCCGAAGTCGAAAAACGCGACGAATGCGATCGGCTCCCGTCGTCGGAGCTCCCGGAGCATGCCGAGTGGAGTCAAGGGTTCGGTTTCGCCGCGTCAGGGAACGCCCGCGCCAGGAACATCCACCTCGACCACCTGGAAGCTCGCGCTCGGATTTCGCTTGATTTCCGCCGGATCGTGGGACGCGGAAGTGCTGATGAAAAGGTGTTTACGCTGCGGCCCGCCCAGCATTACCGCATAGGCGTGGGTGTCCACCCTGATCCGATCCGTGATCACCCCGCCTTCGCGGACCCGC
>JBIKVL010000048.1:0-10809 GCA_044356875.1 Pirellulaceae bacterium
CAGCCGGCCCAGCGCGAGCTGCCGGTTTATCAGCCGGCCCAGCGCGAGCTGCCGGTTTCTGTTCGGTTTAGGCCACATTCGCCTAGAACCGGCCGCTGGCGCGGCTCGGCTGATGAGGGCGGCCGGATTTGATCCTCCGCAAAATCTTTTTGAAAAAAAATTTTTCGATGCCTGCCCGGTTTGGCGTTCGTTTCGCGACTTAAGGGGAGAGGTCGCGTGTGGCGGGCTTCGCTGGTTCCCGGGACCGGCGGTCGCGCGTCTTCGCGGCTCGGGGCTTCGCATGGGGCGGGGCTCATGCAGAAGAGTCTTTCCAAGTCATGAGGAGGAAGCGATGAGGATTCAAAAGGGGACGGTTTTGGGGCGTCGGGACTGGACGGCGATGGCTCGTGGCGGCATGGCCCGCATGGTGTTCGGCTTGATGGCCGTGATGGCTGCGTCGTCAACACTGTCGGTGTTGGCGCAAGAGGCGGGGGCGCCGGCGAGCGGTGTGGCGGCGAAGGATTCAGCCGCGACGGACGGAGCGACGCCCAAGCGTCGTTCGGAGCCGCGTGGACGATTGCCCGCTTACTACGGCGAGGTGATCGACAATCAGCAGCGCGAGAAGATCTACGACATCCAGTCGCGGATTTTGGCGCAGATCAGCCAATTGCAGCAGCAGATCGCTCAGTTGGAACAACAACGCGACGCCGAGGTGGTGGCTGTCCTGACGGCGGAACAGGCGGCGAAGGTCAAGGAGTTGACCGAAGCGGCCAAGACGAAGCGTTCGGAGAACGCCAAGCGTCGCAAACCGTCAACGCCTGCGGCGAGCGCGGCTGAGGCGGCGACCGCCGCCAATACGCCTGCCGCGAAGCCGTAGTTTCGGGATCGGGGCACGCTTCCCCGGGGCACGGCGGCCGGCCCGCAGGTTGGGTGGAACCTCGGGCCGGCCGACCGTGACGCGTTGTGAGGAAAAACGTCGCGGAACGCGGTTCGATGACGCTAGACTTTGGGATTAGGTTTCCGAGCGGCAGGTGGTCGGAACGCGGGTTGCAAAAGTGCGGCAACCTGATACATTACCGGCCTAAAGTTGACGTTTTGGGAATGAATCAGGATTAGTTTCAGCCCACGTGGGCGCAAGGAGTTTTGACGTATCCAGGCCCTTTCGCGAGAAAGAGTCTTAGCGGAGAAGTCTCAGCTTAACATGACGATCACCAAAGAACGGAAACAGGAAGTCATCCGCGAGTATCGGCGGCGGGACGACGACAGCGGTTCGCCCGAAGTTCAAGTCGCCGTATTGACCACTCGGATCAATGCGTTGACCGAGCACATGCGGACGCATCCGAAGGACTACGGCAGCCGCCGCGGTCTGCTCGGTATGGTTAGTCGTCGCCGTCGACTGCTGGATTATCTTCGCAAGGTTAATCCGCAAAAGTACTTGGATGTCATCGGCAAGTTGGGCATCCGGAAGTAGTTTCGGCTGCCGCCCCGGGTCGGTTTGAGGGACTTTTGTCTCTCGGCCGTTCGCATCTATTCCGTGTTCTCGCTTGACTCGCTGTAGTCAGGCGAGTTCGTGGCTTGGCGATAGCTCCCGGAAGGCGGTTCGCGCCTCAGTGGAACGTTCGGCGGTGCTCTGTCGCGCCATCGGCGTTTCGCTCCAGTGGCGGTTTTGTCGAGACACGGCCTCCGTATCGCGATCTGTGGATGCCTTCGGGGTATTTGACAGATCTCCTGCGTGTCAGTTCCGGCAGGCATCGATCAGGAGACCGCTGTACGAAAGTCTTTTCCGCGAGGAATATGGCTTCTAGACGCGGCGAAACCGGCTTTGGGTTGTCCATCGGATGGTATGGGGAGCGTCATGTAGGAACTTGCCCCACGCAGGGTTGAAACGCAGCAAAGTCAGGAAATGCCAGTGAAGGTTCGTGTTGAGAAGCAAATTGGACGTAGCGTTCTCTCTTTTGAAACAGGCTTTTTAGCCAAACAAGCGACCGCCTCAGTGCTCTGCCAATATGGCGAGACGGTGGTCTTGAATGCCGTGGTTACCGGCCCACCTCGACCCGGCATCGATTTTTTTCCGCTGACGTGCGATTACCGCGAACGGACTGCGGCGGCCGGAAAATTCCCGGGCGGATTCATCAAGCGTGAAGGCCGACCGACGACCCGCGAGATCCTTACCTCGCGTTTGGTGGATCGTCCGATCCGCCCGTTGTTTCCGGAAGGATTTTACGACGAGGTGCAGATCCAGAGCGTGGTTCTGTCGTTCGACCGACAGAATGACTCGGACGTTTTGGCGATGAACGGGGCGTCCGCTGGCCTGTTTATCTCTCCGTTGCCGTTCCGCGGACCGATCGCCTCGGTTCGTGTGGGCCGGGTGCAAGGCCAGTTGATTCCGTTCCCGACTTTGGAGGAATTGGAAGAAAGCGATCTCGACTTGGTGATGTCGGGGTCGGAGACGGCCGTGCTGATGATCGAGGGTTTCGCGCGGGAGATGCCGGAAGCCGAGATGTTGGCCGCGATCGATTTCGCGCATGGGATCATCAAGGAAGTCTGCCAATTGCAGCGTGAATTGGCGGAGAAACTGGGATTGCAAAAGGGGCCGTTCGCGGCTCCCAAGGCGAGCCCGTTGTTCGATCGACTCAAGGAAAAGTACTACAACGAGTTCCGTTCCGCCAAGTTGACGCCGGGCAAGCAGGCCCGCGCCGAGGCTGTGAAGGTGCTGAAGGAACGCGTGAAGATGGAACTGATGCCGGATCGCGACGGCAAGAGCGCCATCGATCAAGCGGTCGCGAAGGCGCTGCAGGCGGTCAAGGGAGCGATCGACGAGAGCGGAGCGGAAGAGGACAACGAGCTCGTCGAGCCCGGCGCGTTCAATTCCGCTTGGCATCGGCTCGAAGAAAAGGTCGTACGCGATCTGATTCTCGAAGGCACGCGTCCGGACGGCCGCGACCGCAAGTCGCTGCGTTCTATTGAATGCCACGTGGATGTGTTGCCCCGGGTGCATGGCTCGGCGATTTTCCAACGCGGCGAGACGCAGTCGCTCATCACGGTGGCGCTTGGCACGTCGCGGGACGAACAACGCGTTGACGGGCTGATCGACGAGTACTCGAAGAAATTCATGCTCGACTACAACTTCCCGTCGTTCTCGGTCGGCGAAGTGCGGCCGATTCGCGGGCCGGGTCGACGTGAAATCGGCCACGGCATGTTGGCGGAACGCAGCGTGAAGGCCGTGTTGCCGGATCCCGAAGAGTTCCCCTATACGATTCGCGTCATCTCCGACATTCTCGAGTCGAACGGTTCGTCGTCGATGGCGACGGTCTGCGGCGCGACGCTCGGGTTGATGGCCGCGGGCGTGCCGATCACCAATCCGGTGGCTGGTATCTCGGTGGGCTTGGTGAAGGAAGCGAGCGACAAGTGGTGCTTGTTGACCGACATCATTGGCGACGAGGACCACTACGGCGATATGGATTTCAAGATCGCCGGGACGCAAAACGGCATCACGGGCATCCAGTTAGACCTGAAGATCGACGGCATCAGCGGCGAAATCATTCGCGCGACGCTTGAGCAATCCCGCGAGGCTCGAATCGAGATCCTGCGGAAGATGCTCAGCACTATTCCGCGGCCGAAGGAAGACATTTCGCCTTGGGCGCCGCGGTTGCTGCGCACGCAGATCGACCCGGACAAGATCGGTCTGTTGATCGGACCGGGCGGCAAGACGATCCGCGCGATTCAGGAATCGACCTCGGCGGTCATCGAAGTCGAGGACGACGGCACGGTGACGATCGCCAGCGCAAGCAAGGAATGCGCCGACGCCGCGCTTGCCCAGGTCGAAGCTTTGACGGCGACGGTGCAGATCGGAAAGATCTACACCGGCCGCGTGACCAGCATCAAGGAATTCGGCGCGTTCGTCGAAATCCTGCCGGGCCGCGATGGGCTATGCCACATCAGCGAACTGTCCTCGGGTTTCGTCAGCAGCGTTCAAGACGTTTGCCGCGTTGGAGACGAAATGAAGGTATTGGTCATCGATGTCGATGATCACGACCGCGTGAAGCTGAGCCGTCGCAAGGCGATGGAGCAGCTTGGGCTTCCCGACGAAATGCCCAGCAATGGCGGTGGCGGCGGCGGCGAGGATCGCGGCGACCGGGGCGAACGCTCCGATCGAGGCGACCGAGGCGATCGTGGCGGACGCGGTGGCGGACGCGGTGATCGTGGCGGCGATCGCGGTGGTCGTGGCGGCGGACGGGGTGGACGTCGCTAGTGATCGCGATGGAATGTTGATGTCATCACTGCCCCGCGTGGACCGGTTCCACGCGGGGCTTTTCGCGCGCAAGGGGTCGAATCATGATCGACGAGTCCGCGTCTTCGGCCCAACGATCGGACGAGACCACTCGGTTGCTCGTTCAATACGGCGAACTCGCTGAGTTGGCTGGTTCGCTAGCGCACGAGATCAACAATCCGCTGTCCGTGATCCAGATGCAGATGGAGTTGCTGGCGGAGGAACTTGAAAATGGCGAAACGCCCCGCGAGCGTCGGGCGAAAGAACGAGTGGCGATGGTCAGCCACCAATGCCAGCGACTCGAAAAGATGCTCCGCGATTTCCTCCACTTCTCCCGTTTGCGGCAATTGGACCTGCGTTCGGGGAACCTGAACGAATTGCTCAATCGGATCCTGGATTTCTTTGAAATCCAGGCTCGCGAGCAGGGCGTGGAATTGGTCCGTTATCTGGACCCGGATCTGCCCAGCGTCTTGCTGCACCCGGAGACGTTGGAGTCGGCGTTGGTGAATTTGGTGAAGAACGCGATCGAGGCGATGCCCAATGGCGGCCAGTTGATGGTGCGGACTCGCGTCATTCGCGGCGGCGTCGCCATCGAC
The DNA here is from genome assembly GCA_044356875.1 of Pirellulaceae bacterium. GTDB lineage: Bacteria > Planctomycetota > Planctomycetia > Pirellulales > Pirellulaceae > CAIXSC01. The sequence continues at coordinate 4,846 of JBIKVL010000048.1, forward strand.
ATGATCGACACCGGTTGCGGCATGGACGAACGCACGTTGTTTCGGATGTTCGACCCGTTCTACACAACGAAGTCGAACGGCACCGGGCTCGGTTTGCCGACCGCCAAGAAAATCATCGAAGCGCATGGCGGTCGGATCGATGTTCAGAGCGCCGTGGGGCTCGGCACGAAATTCACGCTCGAGTTTCCGCTGCTGGCCCGTTTGGGCGTGGAGCACGACGCCGAGCATTACTTGGATGAGCAAGTTTCATCGTAGAGGAGATGCTGGAATGCGCGGCATGGGTTTCGCTTCGAGCCGGGTTGTTGGCGCCACGCGCGCCTGGCGGGTGCTCGCCATCGCCTTCGCGATGCTGGCGGCGTCTTGGGGGGGAACGTCGGTTAGCAGCGGACAGGACAAACCGGCCGGCGACAAGCCGGCCGGCGCGAAACTGGCTGGCGACAAACCGGCCGGCGAGAAACTCGAACCAAAGCGGTTGCGGGCTGGGGCGGCAACGAGCAACATCACGCCGTTTCTGGGCGGAGATGTGGTGGGCGGATTCCATCCGTATCCCGCGCAGCATATCCACGACGAGTTGCATGCCCGGTGCCTGGTGATCGACAACGGCGAGCGGCAGGTGGCGTTCGTGGTGCTCGACCTGTTAGGGGCCGATCGGCTGCTCTTCGACGACGCTCGCCGACGCATCACGGAGAGCACGGGAATCGCGGGCGAGTGTGTGATGATGTCGACGACGCATACGCACTCGGCCACGTCGGCGCTGGGGCGGCAACGTGGGCTTCCGCAAACGGAACTGGACGAGTACCAGACGTTCGTGTCGCGGCGGATCGCCGACGGCGTGCGCCGAGCGATCAACAACTTAGCGCCGGCGGAGGTGGGCTGGGCGATGGGACGCGAGCCCCGCGAGGTGTTCAATCGCCGCTGGTTCATGAAGCCGGGAACGGTGCCGGTCAATCCGTTCGGCGAGACCACCGATCGGGTGAAGATGAATCCGCCACGGGCCAGCAAGGACTTGCTCGAACCGTCCGGACCGACCGATCCCGAGGTATGGCTGATCGCCGCGCGTTCCCTGGAAGGCCGGCCCATTGGGCTGGTGGCGAACTATTCGCTGCATTACGTCGGCGGCGTGCGTGGCGCGGATGTTTCCGCGGACTACTTCGCGTTGTTTGCGGATCGAATGGCGCAGTTGCTGGGCGCCGAGCGTCAGCAACCGCCGTTTGTGGCGATGATGGGGAACGGGACCAGCGGCAACATCAACAACATCGATTTCAGTAAAACCGGCGAGGCGCGGAAGCCTTACGAGCGGATGGCCGAGGTGGCGGACAATGTCGCGGCGGCCGCGATGGAGGCGTATCGCGGGATGCAGTGGCGGGACTGGGTGCCGCTCGCTGGCCGCTTGGAACCGTTGTCGGTCGCCGTGCGTCGGCCTACGCCCGAGCAATTGGAACGCGCCCGCGACATTATCCGCCGCCGCGTCAATCCGGAACTGAAGGCGACCTTGGAAGAGGTTTACGCGGACCGGACGGTGAAAATGAGCCAATGGCCGGAGCGGATCGATTTGCCGCTGCAGGTGCTGCGGGTCGGCGGGATCGCGGTGGCGGGGATCCCGAACGAGGTGTTTGTGGAGATTGGGCTGGAATATAAGACTAAGAGCCCGATCCGTCCCTGTTTTATCATGAGTATGGCGAACGGGTATTACGGGTATTTGCCGACCCCCGAGCATCATCGGTTGGGCGGCTACGAGACGTGGCTCGGCACGAATCGCGTGGAGGTCGACGCCTCGACGAAAATCCTCGCGAAGCTGCTCGAAATGACCGGATCGCTCGCCGAGCCAACAGGTCCGCAGCCCGTAAGCAAATGAAGGTTGGCGGTAAACGCAATACGGTTCAATTTGCGTTAAGCCTCGGTTACTGAGAAGCTTGTGTTTGCTGAAAGAGGGAAGGATAAAGATATTCGGAATCACCCGAGGTTAGGACACTTGCCCTTGTTGGCCGAAGGCCAACTTCAACGTAGCCTGGGGCAACGCCCCAGGTGGGGCAGGCAACACACCCTGGGAAAACGCGGGTTACCGAAACACCTCCCTTTGGTTGGCTGAAGGCCAACCTCAACCCATTCTGTCGCTTCAAAAGGGCCCATGTTGCGGCAATTCGTTGAATCTCGCCAATCACTCCCATGGGCTTGGCTTTCAGCCAACCAATTGTGATGGGTCGGTCACGCGTCCTAGGGCGTTGCCCTAGGCTACGGTGAGTTTGGCCTTCGGCCAAAAAAATCGGCAACGATTGACCGCCCGTGAAAACGTGCCGTAGCACTGTTGACGATCGAGTTCCGACCGCCCCATGAGTCTGCGCTGCAACCTTATATTCCGCGATTGTTTGCGGAATATTGAACGGGCTTGGCGGTAAACGCGGAGTCCGCCCGCTGGCGTTAGCACTGGCGCTGGCGACGCGCGGCGAACGGACGTGTCACCAAGCGGCTTCCAGTTGGCCGACGATTTGGCGGGCGAGGCCTTCCAGGGCCGATTGTTGCTGGGTCGCCATCGATTGGCCGGCTTCGGCGATCAGTCCTGTGCTTTGCGAAATGCCAAAGAAAGCGCTCGGCATCGGTATCTCCGTCCGCTGGATCAGCGGTTGGCCGAAGCGGTCGACCCAGTCGACTTGAACCACGAACGTCAGCCGCAAATCGCGCGGCTCGTCGGTACGGGTCTCGATCGACAAATCCTTCCGATCCGAAATCAGTTGGCAGCGCAGCACGCTTTCCGCCGTCGCGGGATCACCGACCACCTTGTAGGGCGTCGTCAGTTCGATCTGTTTCACGACGGCCTCGGTGAGCCGTTCGCCGAGATTCCGTCGAAACGAGGACGATTCGATCATCGGCACATGCACGGTTCTGAGATCGTTGCGGTAGAGACTCCGCGCGCCCATCCGATAGCCGGCGCAGCCCGTCGAAATGGCGATCAAAGCCAAGGCCGACAGCGGCACGCTCACCGCCAGGATTGACGGCCGAGTCTGGCGGATGGCTGCCAGCACGGCGCCGACCAGACGCGAGGCGCGGACGCGGAACGCGGAGTGGGCGGGCGTCCAGGCAGTTGGTCGAGCGGACATCAGCGCGACTTCCCCGAGGTTTCGACAACGTCGGGGCTGAAGAGCGGTTTGGCGATTTCGCGCTTCGGGAACAGCTCAACGAGCCATTCGAGCTGTTGGGGTGGAACCGGCGGATCGCCGGCGTGGGCCGCGATTCGTTGCCGGGCGTCGTCCGCGAACGGGGTGTCGTTGTAGTCGCGGGCGACCTGATCCAGATAGAAAGCGGACGCGCGGTATTCCTGCCGCAGTTCGTGATAGCGGCCCATGGTCCAGAGCCGTTCGGCTTTCTTGAAGCGAATCTCGGCGAGCACGCGCTTGAGGTACTCTTCCTCCTCGCCGGCCTGCTTGGGGAATTGCCGCCGCGTTTGTTTCAGCAGTTGCTCCGCCTGTTCCAGCGGATCCCCCGAGTAATCCGGGCCACTATAGCAGAGGAGTTTGGCTTTTAGGCCGAGGAAATGGGCCGTGAATTGGTGCTCGCTGCTGGGAAATGTCTTTCGCAGGTCGGTGTAAAACTGATCCGCCTTTTCGAAATCGCCCTGGGCGAAGTAGGCGTTGGCGGCGGCGAGCGTGGCGTCGTCGCTGAGCTTGCCCGTCGGATCGTCGATGCGGATTTTATCGAACACGCGATAGGCATGGCCGCGGGTGTCGCGCCACGGGAAGCGGTCGTCGAACAGATTGACCGAGGCGAACGTGAGTCGTTCGCGGTTGGCCACATCGAGCCAGTACTGGGCGATGGTGAACCGGCGGGCGTCGATGACGTCCATGTGCCGGGTGTTGGGGTGCTGCTTGATCAGCAATTCGTACTCGGCATTGGCGGCCGCATAGTGGTCGCAAAAGAAGTAGCTTTCGCCCGCGAGGAAGCGGGCATCCTCTTCGAGCAACGAATTGGGCCAGTTGTTCGCCGCGGCGACATAGAGCGCGGCAGCCGTTTGGAACCGCTCGTTCTGATCGGAGCCGCTCGACGCCAACGCCTGGGCGTAAACTCCTTCGGCTTCGATGAACTTCGCGCGGGCCACCGAGGTGTTTGGGCCATACCCCAACTCGTCTTTGGTTTTCGCGACGATATAGGTGGGTTTGAGAACGTCAAACCCTTCCGCTTTGGGCTTTTCGAGCGGGTCGTATTCGTCGCGGTAACGCTGCTTCACGTATTCCGCGCGTCGGACCGCTTCCGCGTCCGCTCCATTGGACGCGCCCTCGCTGTTCGGCCCGCCGGCTTGGCGAGCGGCAGGATTGCCGCTTTCCGCCGCCGCGTTCGCGCTTGGCGCCGCCGCGTTGGCGCTTTCCGCCGCCGCGTTGGCGTTCGGAGACAGCCATCGTCCCAGTCCAAGCGGATAGGAATTGTAAGAGCGGTCGGAAAAGCGAACGCAGCCGGTCGTGTTCACGACGGTCGCGGTCATGACGGTCGCGGTCACGACGGTCGCCTTAGCCCAGGCGACGCTCGCTTTCCAAAGTGCCCGCCCGCTTGGGAATGTCGGTTGAGCAATGCGCGGAGCCCGTGAAGGAGGCGCAGGGATCGCTGATCGGCGCATGCCGGGAGTTCCTTCTCCGGAGTCACGAGTGTTGGCGAATGGTTCGGGGACGGCGGTTACTCGGAGTTGATCGGCGCCGGCCGGGGCCGCGCGTCGGGGCCGCGACTGGCGTAGGCTTGCAGCCAAGGGTGGAGTCTCGGGGGTCGACCAATCAGGTTGGCGATGTAATGGTTGAGGACCGATCGAAGTTCCCCGCGAAGCGCGAATGGCACGAGGCGTTCCGTCGCCGTTGTCCGCTTGGCGGTGAGGATTTCGAGTGGGTCGTCAACCGGTTTGTTAGAGGACGTTTCGAACTCGACTTCATGGGCGAACCGACGGAGCGTCAGGAGCGTGGGACCGCTGACGTTGACGACGGCGTGTTGGCTTGGGCGGCAGGCCGGACAGAGGACGCCGCCGACGAGGTAGCCGAACGGGACGCGTTCGCTGGCCTCGACCGGGCAGCCGCAACCGACGCATTCCTGCAAACTGGGCGAGTGGCCCAATTCGCGGAGCGCGGCGAGCTCGAACCGCAAGACCGTCGCGAAAACATCGCCGTCGCTGTCCAAGGCCGCAATGGCGCCGAGGGCCGCGTCGAAGAGCGCTTCGTGAGGGTCGTGCGTATCGGTCATCTCCCGCAGCAACTCGACGACGTAATATCCAGCGTAAAGCCGGGATAGATCGCGAGTGGCCGCTCGAAACCGTCGTTCCAACTTGGCCTCGGTGAGGAGGTCGAGGAGGTCGGCCGATTTCCGCAGGAACACTACGCGACACACGGCGAGCAGGTCAAGGGCAGCCTCGAAGGGGCTCTTCGGCCGCCGTGCTCCCTTGGCCAACGCGCTGACTTTCCCAAAGTCCCGGGTGAATAGCGTCACCACGCAACTCGTCTCGCTGAACTCGACCACCCGCAGGACGATCGCAAGGCTCTTTTCGGCCGGCATAGGCGTCTCCGTGCCCGATGGGGAAGCACTGTCCGTAGGTATTCCATTCGCAGCGTCGCCAGTCGCTGTGGCGGCAGCCGACTCGCACGCGTCAGTAGCGGGGCTGGAGGCCAAACGCGGCGAGATAGTGCCGTTCCCGGTCCCGCATCACCTGGTGATCGTCGGGATCGTGGTCATCGTAGCCGACGAGGTGCAGCGTTCCATGCACGACGTACAGCAGCAGTTCATCCGCCGGCTCCCAGCCGTACTCCGCGGCGGACCGCTCGGCCGTGTCGGCGCTGGCGATCACTTCGCCCTCGATCCGCCAGGGATCGGAAGATTCCTCCAGCAGGAAACTCAGCACGTCGGTTGGGTAGTCGTGCTGGAGGAATTGCCGATTGAGCCGGTGGATTGTCGGGTCGTCCACGATCGCGAGGCTGATGTCCGCGCGGGCGACCCCTTCGC
>JBIKVL010000815.1:0-2983 GCA_044356875.1 Pirellulaceae bacterium
TGCGTGGGCAGAATGCGGTCCTCTGGCGCGTTGTAGCCCAGGGTGTACAGCAGGGTGTGAGCCATGTCGGCTTGAAAACCGAGCGTGCCTGGCCGATCGGCCAATTCGAGCAACTGCACCATGCGCCGCCAACTGTGCATGCCGCCCCAGCAAATCTCGCCTTCGGCCGCCAGGCGTTCGCCGAAATCGGCCGCGACATCGCACGCCGCGCGGAACGTTTCGGCGATTTTCCGTTGATTGCCTTCCGGATCGGCATACCAGTCGTGGGGCGAACTGGCCGAGTCGATCCGGACGATGCCGTACGGACGCACGCCCAACTCGCGCAGCTTCCGCGCAATCCGGCAGCCCTTCCGAACTTGCTCGACGAACTGCTTTCGCTCAGCCTCCGAACCCATCGCCGACCCGCCACCCGTCGGCGGCCACACGGGAGCGACCACCGAGCCGATCACGAGGCCGCGTTGCGTGACGCGTTCCGCCAGCCGTTTGAGATCGTCATCGGTCGAGTCAATGCTGACATGCGGATCGAAGAGGAACAGATCGACGCCGTCGAACTTCACCCCGTCCACCTCGGCGGCGGCGGTCAGGTCGAGCATCGTGTCGAGGTCAATCGACGGTTCGGCGCCCGGCGACCCTTTGCCGACCACTCCCGGCCAAGCCGCGTTATGCAACTTTGGAAAATTGTTTCGCGCCATCGTCATCGGTCGCCATCCTTTTTGGGAACAATCTGGAACTGCTTGCCTGGAATCCCAATCTACCCGCCCTAATTAACCGCCCTAATTAACCGACCCTGTCATCCGCCCCGGTTATTTGCCCTTCTTATAGTCGCCGACGTTGGGCAATTTCTTGTGCGTGTCCGGGCCAAAGTACCGCAAGCCCACGAGCGGCTCGGAGCCGGTGTTTTCGATTTCCACTCCGGCCGTCGCCGCCTCGTGGGAAATAAAGACTTCGTCCTCGGTTTCAGCGCCGAATCGAATCATCGCCGGCGTTTGCAGGGCGAGATCACCGATGCGGCCCTTGCCTTGGACCGTGATCCAACCGCTGGCTCCGGGATCTTTCAGGACGCACTTGGCGCCCGGCTCGAGCGTCAACTCCTTGGCGCTAAACAATTGCTTGCCGTCGACCAAGCCGTAGACAATCCACTTGTCGGTGTAGCCATCGCCGCTGGCCTTCTTGTCGACAATCGGTTCCAAGTAGTTGTTGTCCTTGAAATGCGTGTCGACGTTCTTTTCCCAGTCGAGCATCTCAATGATGAAATCAAGATCCTGGTGCTTGTCGGCCGGCACGTCTTTCACCAGCAGCGACCAGGGCACATACCGGCCTTCCACGATCGATTGGAACATGCCGAACACGTCGCTGCCCCACTGCGGCTCGTAGGTGCAAAGCGAACCGGGAGCGTGGAGCACGCCGGGCGGGATCAACCAACCGGTTCCCCGTTGCAAGCGATAGGCGCGGGACAAATCGAGGATCCCGTTGTCGCCCTTGTCCCAGTTCTGCAGGCAGCGGCGGATGTCGTCCTTCGTGGTGCCCGGTTCGAGCCCCATGAACGTGTAACAGAAATTGTTGTCGACATTATTGTATTGGGGCGGGAAATAATAGCTTTCCGGCTTGCCTTCCTGGCCCGTTAGCTTCGCGTGTTCGAAGCTCTGATGCATATGGTGCGGAATCGGCCCCATATTGTCGAAGAACTTCGAATAGACCGGCCACTTGCCGTACTTCTTGAACATCGACTTGCCGATGAGCCGCGCTCCGGCTTCGTCGATCGCATCCTTCAACAGGAACTGCTGGCCTTCGAACGACGCGAAGCTCAGCCCCTCATGCCAGACGCGGCCTTCGTTCGCCGCCTCGGTGGTGCTCGCGAACCAACGCTCGTCAATACCGCCACGGTTGGCGCCGTAAGCGTACAGATCGGCCGGGTGCAGCTTGATCCGGCGTCCCGGGTGCAAGAAGCTCCGCGGCACCCAGGTTGGCGCGAGCCGCAACAGGCCGCCGCCCTGATCGAGCGCCTGATCGAGAATCTTGGCCACATTGTCCTTCTTGACGACTTTAGGGGCGATCATGACGCGCGGTCTCTCCAGTGTGCGTGGGCAAGGCTAAACGCCGGCTGATTTTGTATTGGTTTTCCCCGTGTCCCGCAATCCCGCGCCGACACTCGCCGCCCTACGGCGATCCCCCTGGCCACTCGGATCGCCAGCGCAATCGCCGTAGCGACCCAAGAGGCGGCCAAGCATACTGGCGGCGACAAACGAACCCTGCGAGTTCACCGCCATGCAGCCTCCACCGCCCTCGCCGCCAACCATTCCCGATACGCCTTCCCCACCCGAGTCTTTCGCCATCGCGGCGTCGACGAACGCGGCTGCGACGAACACCCAGGCGGTGGCAGCCGTTCCCGCCAGAACGCGACGCGGTCCGGCACGCTGGCAACGGCTGCTTCCACGACTGGTCGCGGCGGCGGCGGTGCTCGCCTTCGGCGGCGCCATCGTGTTTCGCACCGTTCAAAATCAACGGGCCATCGCGCGGTCCGACAGCGTATCCGCCGCGCCGGATCGATCCTCTACTCCACACAGCCCAGAGAACTCCCGGCCAGCGGCCAATGACGCGCGGACAGACGTCGGCGAAGACGGTGCCCAAACCGCCACCACGGATCTTGCGCCAACGCAAGCGGCGAGCGACATGGGCGAAGCCGCCACTGTTCCGACCTATCGTTCACGGATGCTGGGCGCATTCGGCGCACTGGTGGACCAACAGTCCGAAGTGTTCGGGGATTCCAACAGCGGCGTCCGCCGTGAACTGGATGGCGGGTTGGCGATCGCCGATGACATCCTCGCGGACGCTCGAACCGCTAACCGTCGGGCGATCCGCGACGCGAACCGTCAGGTACGCCTAGTCGATCGCTCGCCGGCACTGCTGATGTTTCTGGTTCCCGGCTTGTCCCGCGATTTGATCGGCTGTTACCGCGACGCGAACGAAGCGTCGAGCCCGTCGC
>JBIKVL010000816.1:0-2982 GCA_044356875.1 Pirellulaceae bacterium
CTGAGGTTGGGGGAACGCTTACTTATCAACCCCCGTTGAACTTCAACGACACACGTGGAGCGGACGCGAACATCCTCGATTCCTTTGTGTACTTCATCGTCGATGATGGCACGACGGGCGGCGATCACGACCCGAAGTACAACGACGACGCAGCGAATCCGACAGGCTACCGTTCGGCCACGGCATTCATTCGCGTCACGCCGGTCAACGACGCGCCCGTGAACTCGCTGAATGGGAATCCGTCTTTCCCGACGACACCGGTCATCAGCACGGCCGAGGATACTCCGGTGGTGCTGTCCACTGCGACCGGCGTTGTGCTGACTGCTGACGATCTGGATATCGCCGATCCCGAGGGCAACGATGACGTGACGGTGACTTTGACCGGCCGTAATGGCGTCCTACGGGTCGTGACGGGCAGCGGCGCGGTTGTGACCGGCGACGGTACGGCGGTTGTCTCGGTCCGCGGCACCCGAAGTCAAATCGCGACCTCGTTGAACGGTTTGGAGTTCAATCCGAGCTTGAACTACAACTCGGGCATCAACCCGGCCAATCCGGCCACGATCGAAATCCTGACGAGCGACAACGGGAACTTCGGAGCGGGCGGCCCACTGACGGATCGAGATACGATCACCATTAACGTCACGGCGGTGAATGATCCGCCCGTGAACTCGGTGCCCCCGACGCAGCAAATGGCCCGTGAAGATGTCGCGTTCGTGTTCTCCGTCGCGACGGGCAATCCGATCAGCGTTTCCGATCCGGATCTTGTCGAGGGCAACGGCAAAATCTCGCTCAGCTTGTTCACGGCCGAGGGCACGTTGACGTTGGGTGGCACCGCGAATCTCGATTCCCAGTCCGGGGACGGCACAGGCACGGTGTCGATCAGCGGCCCGATCGCGGATGTTATCACGGCGGTCAACGGCCTCCGATTCCTCGGGAACGCGAACTACAACGGCCCGGCGAATATCCTGGTGACAGCAAACGACCTGGGGAATTTCCCAACTCCCGCGCTCACCGACGTGGATACTATTTCGCTGTTGGTCGAGCCTGTTAACGACGCGCCCGTCAACGAATATGGCGGAACGGGGTTTGTCGGGATTCCCGCTCGCACAGTCGATGAGGATGTGCCGCTCGTTTTCAGTGGCGCGACGAAGATCAGCGTCTTCGACCTGGACGTGGGTGAGGGCAGCCAATCGGTCGTCGGCCAAGTCGCGGTCGAATTGATCGTGACCAACGGCACCGTGTCGCTCGGCTCACTGGCCGGACTGACTTCCATCACGGGCAATGGCACGAGTCTGGTCCAGTTGCAGGGGCCGATTGCCCAAGTCAACGCCTCGCTCGACGGTCTGTCCTTCGTGGGCGATTTGAATTACAACGGCGATGCGCGGATCGAGATCCACACGAGCGATTTGGGGAATTGGGGCTGGTCATTGCCGGTCGGCGGCGTGTTGAACGCGCCGCTCCTGGATGTCGACACGATCACCATCACCGTCGAGGCGGTAAACGATCCGCCGGTGAACACGGTGCCGGGAACGCAGACGGTCGCGGAAGACACAATCTTGGTGTTCACGGGCGCCAACGCGATCACTGTCGCGGATGTCGATGTGGCGGAAACGCCCGTGGATGCCCCTAACCGTCTCGGCATCTTGGAAGTCACCTTGCGGGCTAATCGCGGGATTGTCTCGCTCGGGGATCCATCCCGGGCAACGATCATCGCGGGCGCTGACGGCAGCACGCTGGTCACGATTCGTGGCGTGGTCGCTGACTTGAACGCCGCGCTCGATGGAATGCGGTTCCTGGGCGATTTGCACTACAACAGCAGCATTCCGGGGATCGACGCTGCCACGATCACCGTGACCACGGTCGACGCAGGCAACACGGGCAAGGGTGGCGAACTGTCCGACACTGATGTCGTCACCGTCACCGTGACACCGGTGAATGACGCTCCCGCCATCGCTGCGCCAGGAAGACAATACGTTCGCGAGGACGAGCCTCTGGTATTTTCCGCCGCCAATGGCAATCTCATCTCCGTGTCGGACGTGGATGTGCTCGAAACGATTCCCGCCACTCCTGCCACAGGGGTTGGCGTATTGGAACTGCGTCTTGCTGCCGCCAGCGGTTTGATGACGATCACGGCCGCTACGCTGCCGTTCTTGGTGTCGGGAACCGGTGTCGCCGACGCTGCCATGACGTTGCGCGGGACGCCTGCGGAGCTGAACACGGCCTTGGCAGGGTTAACTTTCCAAGGTCTCCTCAACGTCAATGGCGCGGCCTCGATCACCCTGTCGGTGTCCGACCTGGGCAACACTGGGGCGGGTGGTCCGCTCGTCGCCAACGCGTTCATTCCGATTGATATCGCGGCGGTGAATGACAAGCCGGAGAACTATCTCCAGGGAAATTTGGAATTTGCGCCGTACGTGGCGCTCAATCCAAGCCGGTTCCGTATGTTTGAGGACACCTCGCTGGTGTTTTCTGCCGCCAACCTGAACCGCATCACGATTGGTGATCCCGCCGACGCTGTCACGGAATCGGTCCGGGTGACCTTAACGGCGACTTTTGGCGCGCTGACACTTCCGAGCACAGCCGGGTTGACGTTTCCCATCATCGGCCAGGATGGAACTGCCGACCCCGTCATGACCTTTGAGGGCACGATCGCCATGATCAACGCGCGGCTGGACGGGCTGAGCTTCCGCCCGGACGCGAATTTTGATGGCCAAGCTCGGGTAACTATCAACACGAACGATCGCGGTTTTGTCGGCGCAGACGGCCCGCAGTTCGATGAGGACTTCGTCAATATCGAGGTACTGCCAAACAACGACGCGCCATCCAATATCGTGCCGGGCCTGCAAACAGTCGCCGAGGACGTGTCTTTGTTCTTCACGGCTATGGGCGGCAACCCGGTGCGAATCAACGACGACGCCGGCAGTTTGCCTGTCGATGTGCTGTTGACTGTCACCAATGGGACTTTAACTCTGGGCAGCACCG
>JBIKVL010000817.1:0-2976 GCA_044356875.1 Pirellulaceae bacterium
CAGAAAGATTGTTTACCACGGATCACACGGATCACACGGATAGTACGGATGTCAGGATGCCTATCATCGTGATGTTTGGACTTGACTGATTTTCCTATTCGTTCGATTCGTGTGATTCGTGGTAGGCGATGACACCCTGCTCCTGCCAGGTAGCAAGAAAGATTGTTTACCACGGATAGCACGGATCACATGAATAGCACGCATGATGGGCTGAATCTGTAGTAGCGAATCGAGACAGAATGGCTGCCGAGCGGAAGCTGGCGTTAAGACGGCTTCTTCGCTGAGTGGCCCTCGCTTGCGATTCGGGTTGCCGTATCGAACCTCCGACCCGTGAACGGTCAACAGCTACACGCCGACTGGCGCCGAATGGGTGCCAGGACCCGGACGCTGTTTCGAATCGCGGACGCCACGCTGCCCGCCCATCGACCGCCACAGCACGGAACCAAGCACATAAGGTTGAAAGAGAGCGGTCGGCTGGCGGAGGAAGTGGAGCACTTCGTAGAACGTTTTAACAATCCGCTCATCGCCGGAACAAAGCTGCAGCACGCGTTTCAAATACCAATTCAACGGATTGGTAATCAGCGGTCGATGGCCGCGCGTCTCGGGATATAAGAAGTCCGATTGCGTGGCGAGTAGCCAAGGAATCCCGACCACGGCCGCTGTTCGCCGAAAGAACGTTTTGGCCAACTGGCTGTCGATGCGGCCTCGGCTCTCGGATTTGTCCAACAGCCGCCGCAGGGCGTCGACCTCGAGCGCGCAGACGCTCATTCCCTGTCCATAAACCGGGTTGAAGCTCGAAATCGAATCGCCAATCACAAGGAAGCCTTGGGGAAAGCGCTGCAGCCGATCGTATCGCCGCCAACGGTTGGCCGGGAACCGAAAGGCGGTGGCCGGCGTTAACGGTTGCGCTTCGGCCAGCGCCTCGTGGAAATCGGGAAGTTCGAGCGAACGGGCGAAGGCGAGGAACGCCTCGTCCGTGTCGGGCGGATAATCCTTGTGGAACCCGACCAGACTCACCAACCAGCGGCCGCCCTCGATTGGAAAAATGTACCCCGTTCGCTTGCTGTGAGGAGGCGAGCCGTACAGAGCCATGACTTGCCAATCACGCGGCTTGTTCGACGGAGTGTAGAGGCGGCTCGCGTAGCCGATATCGACTTCGACCGTCATTTCGGTTGGCGGATCGTATCCGAGCGATTCCAGCCACTTTGGCGCGGCACTGCCGCGTCCGGACGCGTCGACAATCAAGTCGGCCGCCAGTTGTTCCGTCATGGAATCGTCTTCCGCTCGGCCAATCTCCACACCCGTGACGCGGGTGCGGGAGCCGTCGGCGGTCAAGCGAATCACTTTTTGTCGATCGAGCACCCGCACCCCGGTGTCGCGCCGTAGACGCTCGAGCAACTGGGCTTCAAGAAACGGACGGGACTGCCAGTAAGAGACCAGCGCTGATTCGGGCCGCGCTTTCCAGACGCCACCGTGATACCAGCAAAGATCTTTGGCGAAATCGCAAACGACCGAGCCGCGGGCGACCAGTTCGCCGAAGAAGCCGGGAAACAAGCTGTCGATCACGCGGGCGCCGCCGCCAAACATCACGTGGACGTTACGGCCTTGCGGAGCTCCCTTGCGCGGCTGGGAACCGCCGGTTAGCGAGTCCCGCTCGACGATCGCCACCTCTTCGAAGTGGTCCGAGAGGACTCGGGCCGTGAGGATTCCGCCGATGCTGCCGCCGACCACAATGGCTCGCTTTCCCAACATCGCGTCTTCTCCACCACCCGCGGAAATGTGCGGATCACCTGACGTTGCCGAGCGTTTCCAAAAGAGTTAACGCGCGACGCAAAGCGACGGTGTCCAAGCCTTCGGTAAACGTGTCATAGCAGGCTTTCAGTTGCGAGCAAGCTTCGGCTGCTCGCGGTTGGCCGCGGCGCCGCTCGGCCAGACTGATCAGAGAACGCAATTCCCACGACCGAGCTTGATGGCGGCGGGCCGCTTCCAGGGATTGTTCATATAGCCCCGCGGCGGCCGACTCGTCGCCGCGAGCCGCCGCCAGATCGCCCCGCAGCCGTAAAAACTCGCTTTCATACACCTTCATGCCGTGTTTATCGACAAGTTCAGAACCGCGATCGAGCCACAGTTCCGCGTCATCGTGCCGGCCGGCCGCCAGAAACGCTTCCGCGAGGTTGCGATAGGGGAAGTCCATGGACAGCAGGCTCCCCATTCCCTCGCGCATCCGCCATCCCTGATCGATCCAGGGCCGGGCTTCGTCGATCTTGCCTTCGCGCAGCAAGAGCATCCCCTTCCCGAACAGGGCATGCACCTCGTAGAAGGCGAAGCCGTGTTTATGGCAATTATGAAGCTCATCCTCCACGCTCGCCGCCACCTCTTGATCGCGTCCGAGGAACTGCAGGATCTGGCGGCGAAAATAGTTCGCCATCGCCAGGCTAAATGGATGGTTCAGCGGCTTGGCTACGCGAATCGCTTCGTCGGCCCATTGAAGGGCTTGGTCGGGAAAACCGAGTTGCCAGAGCGCGAGCGCGATGTGGGTGCGGCACATCACGCCGCAGTACTGGCCCGTTCCCAAAGCATAAATCCGCTCGAGATCCGGATTGATAAGGTCGAGCCCCTGCCGCAGAAAACCGAGCCCCTTGGTCAATTCGCCTTTGTAGTAGGCCGTGCAACCGACGGTCCAGCAAGCTTCCGACCGCAAATCGCCCGCGTTCGGCACGCTTTCCGCGAAACGCAGCAGTTCCTCGGCGATCTGTTCGCAAATGTCGATGTCGCCGCGAATCAAGCGCCAGCCCCACAATCCCCACAGCACGAAAAACTGGTCGGTAACGCTGCCGATGTCGCCGCAAAGTTGACGCGCCCTCTCGATCGCTTGCCCCACTTCGGGAGCCGACCAGCCGCGAGCCGCCATGAGGATCGGTACGAGCGTCGTCTGAAAGGCGAGTTCCAGTTTATCGCGTTCATGCGACGGTTCGC
>JBIKVL010000049.1:0-10751 GCA_044356875.1 Pirellulaceae bacterium
ACGGACCGCTAGTGATGTCGAACGCCGCGTCGGTTTCGTCGCCGATGCGCGTGGCGAGCACGAGCAGTTCGAAGAGTCTTCTTTCCACGAGCACGGGTTCCGACGACGCCCGCGCGTTGAGCCGACATACTTCGCTCGAGTCGCGATAGACGGTCAGTTGGGCTTCCAGTTCGTCGGCCAAGTCGAGCGCTCGCAGCGCCGCATCGGGACCCTCGGGGTGCTCGCCGGCGTTCAGCAGGATCTCGAATTCGCACGCCATGACCGGCCGGCCCACGTGCAGGACATACGAAGGCGGTCGCCGCTGGCCCACCTCGGCTTGGTCGGCCAACGCCTTGTCGGCGGCCGCGCGGGCGGCGGCTTGGGCGGCCTGGGAAACGGCGCGGCCGGCGAGGAAATCCCGGCGCGAGGGGATCGGCGATTCGGTCACGGAGGCGACTCCCCGTTGCGCCAGGCGTCGAGATTCGCGCTGATCATCACTTTCACGAAACTGCCCAACAGGAATCCCAGGATACAGCCGAGCACCCCAAACGCCGCGACTCCGAAAGCGATGTTCGCGACCGTCGCCTTCGCGCCGACGACAGCCCGCAGCCAGAACCCGCCAGCGGTGGCCAAGGTCAGCGAGGTCGCCAGCGGCGCGATGTAGACGACCAGTCCTAGCGATTCGCGGCGAGTGAGCTTGGAAGGGGGCGCGAAGTCCGCCGTATCGTCAAGTGTTTCGTCTCGGCGGAAGGCGTCAGACTCGCTCCGTTCACCGAGTCCGCTGACGAGGCCACCTTCGCTGGATGGGCCACCTTCGCTGGATGGGCCATCTTCGCTGGACTGGCTTCCATCGCTGGATTGGCTGGCAGCCGCATGGCTACCCCTCGAACGGACGACGGTGTCGATAGCAGAACTAGCGGCGGAGTTGCTCGAATCGTCCCGTAGGCCTCTGTGGCCGGCAGCGGCGGTGAGGCCTTGTTGTGTGGCACGCCGCAGCGGTCGTCCGAGTGGTGTTAGCCCTGGTGGAAGATCCTCGGAGAGCGGCTGATTTCCCTGATCGCGAAGCTGGGCGCCGAGAGCGCTTCCGACGACATGCGCAATGATGGAGAACAGGATCAGCATGACACCCACGATTGCCGCGGGACTTAGCCACCGCAAGGTGGCCAACAGAATGCAGCAGGCGGTGACTGTCAGCAACAGGAAACGCAGATTGAACTGCGGCGGTCGCAGGCCAGCGCGAAAATCTTCCGAAGGCGGGTTCACGGAGGGATTCATCAGCAGGGATGGCGGGGCAAGTTCGACCGTCCGTACGCGGAAGTCTAGCAGGATCGACGGCGAACGGCATCTTTGCCGGGTAAACCACGAATAACCAGACTCATCGGTAAATCCGTTGCGAGCGGAGTAATGCGGAGCGTCGCGGGAATCCGAATGAACTTCCAGGTCGGCAAACTCGGCCTGTCCCGCAACAGGTCCCAATGCCGTGTCCGCAGTACCCAGGACCCGAATACGCAATGAACCAGATTCCAAATCATCCCCGATTGCGCCCACTGTGGCTCCAAAATCGCCAGCGGAAGCTGCTCCATGGGATTGCCGACGCCATTCGGGCCGTTTTCGTTCGGCTCGGAATGGGGCGGGACGCAGCCGTAAGGCCCGCATCGGTAAGGTCGGCGGCGGGGTGGTCCGCATTGGTAAAGCCCGCGGCGCGAGGTAGGGCGGTGCGCTTCGCGCTGGGCTGTGCATTCACGCTTTCTGGGTTGGTCGCGGACGACGCGATCGCGCAAACTTCGGGCCGCTCGGTGTCCGCGACGCGTCCCCGCTATGCCACCGACACGTCCATGCGGTCCCCGAATTCCCTACCACGGTTGGTGCGGCAGCCTTCCCAGATCCCGCCTGTTGGCAAACAGGTATCCAGCTCGTCCAGCTATCAGCCCGCTGACTCACTTAACCAGCCCGCAGGTCAGCCCGCAGGCCAGCCCGCCGCCCAACCGCCATCGCCACCGACAAAGGAGCTTCCCGCCGAGAAGCTTCCAGCCGAAAAGCTGCCAGCCGAGAAGCTGCCAGCCGAGAAGTTGCCGGCGGAGTCGGTCCCGTCCACTCCGCTGGCTCCACCGCGGCCGCCGCGAGACACGGGGGATGCGGATGAAGCCGTTCCGCCGCCGCGGCCGCAGCGTGGCGATGTTCGTCTTGATGGCGCTTTGCTACTGTCGGAGGCGGAGCAGATCGCGGTCGCGCAGCATCCCGCGTTGGTCGAGGCGCAGGCCCGCATCCAAGCCGCTCAGGGTCAGTGGCTCCAAGCGGGCCTCTATCCCAATCCGATCGTTGGCTACAGCGGCCAGCAACTTGGCAGTCGGGGACAGGCCGAACAGCAAGGTGTGGTGGTTCAAGGCGATTTGGTGCTTGGAGGCAAGCTGCGTTTGAACCGGGCGGTGGCCGAGCAGCAGATCGTTCAGGCAGAGATGGAATTCGCGGGCCGGCAGCTCCGCGTTCTCACCAATGTCCGCAAATCGTTCTACGAGGTGCTCGTTGCGCAGCGGCGAGTGGACTTGAACGACCAGCTTGTTTCGGTCGGCGCGAAAGGCTTGCAGGCCGCCGAGACGTTGTTTCAAGCGAAGGAGGTGGGGCGCGCTGACGTGCTGCAAGCGCGGATCGAAGCCCAACAGTCGCGGATCCTGCAGTTCAACGCCCGTAACCGCGCGGCGGCCGCGTGGCGGGAACTGGCTGCCGCCATGGGCCGTGAGGATCTTGGATCCCGGCCGGTGGAAGGCGATGTCAGCGACGATGGCCGCGAATACGACTGGGAGCCGATGCGGCAGCGTCTTTTGGGCTCGAGTCCGGAGGTGGCTGTCGCCCTGGCCAATGCCCAGCGTGCTCAGGCAGCGCTAGCGCGGGCACGCGTCGAACCGATTCCCACGCTTACGATCCAGGGCATCGTCCAACGGGACGCTTCGCTCGATTCCACCAATGGGGCGATTCAGGCGACGATGCCGATTCCCATCTTCAATCGAAACCAAGGCAATATCCGCGCGGCGGAAGGCGAATGGATCGCCGCCGAGCAAGCGGTGAGACGCTTGGAGTTGGACCTGCAGAGCCGACTCGCCCCAGTCTTCGAACGCTACCGCAACGCCAAGCAACAAGTCGAACGCTACCGCGAGGATATTCTGCCGAACGCCAAAGAAACGCTCGACCTGATCCAAGCCAGTTATGAAGCTGGCGAGTCCAACTATCTTGCGTTGCTCACCGCGCAGCGAACCTACTTTCAGACGAACCTAGCCTACTTGGACGCACTCCGAGAACTGTGGTCCGCGATTTGGGAAATGGAAGGTTTGCTGGTCACTCCGTAACCCGGATAGCGTCGATCATTCGTAGTCACCAGGCGGGCGGTTAGCCTTGTCTTCGTTCAATACAACGATGATTGAGTAACCCCGAAAGACTTCGTTGAGCCATTACCGTTCTTTGTTCGAACGAACGTGGGTGAGGCTGCGGAATCGTCGCCGCTACCAATGGCCTTCCAAGCCCACACTTACGCCCTGGGCCCAGAAGTCGCTCCAGACAAAATGCTGGTCGGGGCGCAACGGGCCGACAAGCGGCGTGATGGCGGGCGGAATCAAATTGGGATTCACGTCGCGGTCGATCTGCTCCCCGGCGCGAAGGACTCGGCTCCAGTAGATCATCGAGTAGCCGGCTAACAGGCGGAAGCGGGGCGTGAGGTCGAATCCCAGCGTCAAGCCGAGCTCGGGAGCAAGCGCGAAGTCGCTCGTTTCGAAGGTCCCGATGTTGCTCGTCTGGGCCAGCAACGCGCCGGCTACCGGGGCGGCGTTGTTGATCGAAGTTTGGCCGGCGATGGTCGACGTCGCGCTGGTCGAGCCGATCCCGAGTCGGGAAACCCAATCCATCGTCCAGCGGCCGCGGCGAGTTTGCAGCAGCACGCCAAGCTCGACGCCGTTGAATTGATTGTCGGTCGCGAACGAGTCGAACATCTCGAACGTGCCCGTGGGCGAAGTCGAGGTGAGATCCTCGGAGATGAACAAGTTGTCTTGAAGTTTCAGATAGCGGTAGCCGCCCGTCAGTTCCATGCGGTATCCGCCCGGGACTTCGCCGCGCCGTCCCGCCAACGCGGGTACGCAGCCTTCCGAGCAGCACAACAGGTAACGCAAGCGCGCCGCGGCCCCTTGGAAGGTCGAGGACGCTTCCACGCCGACTGTCCCCCGCACAACTCCCGGGTAAGCCACGAGTTCGGAACTTTCCGCCGGCACATTGTTCGGCGAAGTCAACATATTGAAGAAAGGACGAGCCAGGATCGGCGTGCCGTTCGAGGTCGCGGAGAACGATTCCGTCGCCTCTTCCAACGAGAAATATTCGCCTTCCAGGATCAGTCGGTGGTCGTAGTCGATCGGCAACCCAGCGTAAAACCGGCCACCGGACACGGTGTTGTCGAGAATTTCCCGGTCACCGAACAGAACCTGGGTGCCCGCCGCCCCGAGAACACCCGCTTGGTTGACCGGCGGCGTCGTTGTGCTGGTATTGGTCGTCACAAGCGCGGGGACGTGCATGCCAGACCCTTGCCAGCGGAGATATTCGCCCCGGAGATACAAACCGTTCAGCAATCCATAGCCGCCGAACCAGCAGCCGGGGCATCCCATCCCGCCGCATGTCGGACACGTATGGCCACCATGGGTGCCGGCCTGTCCACCAAAACCATGTCCACCCCATCCACGGCCGCCGAACCAATCGTCTGTCGAATACGCGTAAGCACCTTGTTCCTCTTCCACCGTGACATCTTCGTAGGGCCCAACCAAGCGGCCCGTCGGTTCATCCATTTCCACGACATAACCCGGGGGAACAGGCGGCCCCGCGTACGTCTCGCCCTCTTGCTCCTCAGCGAACACCTCTTCGGGCGGCGACTCCGGCAGATTCTCCCCGCGACGCGTCTGCGGCCCCGTCACGGACGGACCCGCAACCGCTGCCCCGGTCCCACCCGGCCCTTTCACCGCCGACCCAATGGGAGCCGACCCGACGGGCGCCGACCCGACCGTCCCATTCCCGCCGGTCCCAGTTCCGATTTGTCCGGAACGCGCTACGCCTCCGGGCACTCGGCTATTGGTGGGGCTGGAATAGGACCGGTTGACCGTGGTGCTGGAGGCGGGCAAACGCGAATTCGGCAGGCGTGTCGGAGGCACGGCTGGTGTGGTTCGCGAACCGCCGGCGCTGCTCCAACCGCCACCACTGGGATTCGCGGGCGCGGTGCCCGGAACTCCAACCCCACCCCGGGAACGGATCACCGAGCGTTCAGGCGGCCGGGCCGTCGGCTGCTGCGCGTCCACGCTCGCCGAGGCCAACGTGCATAAGCCCGCCATGAGCCAACTGTTCACGACGATCCATGTTCGCACGCTGTGTCGAGCCACGGTTGAATCCCTCGTACTTGCCCACGCTATCCGCCGCGACCACGCAACGCCGCGCGAGTCGCCGCCTCTTTTGCAACCGACACGGCGACTTGTACCTACGAAAGAAACGCGACTCAAGATCGATTTCGCTATCGTTCGCCGAAGCGCTGAAACGCCGAAGCGCCAACGCGCCGAAGCGCTGAAGTGGTCCGCGAAAGGCAGGCAGACTGGGCGAGTTCGCCACAACTATTTACGCCCTCTGCGTCCCGGAAGCCCTGCCTGCGACCCGAATTGGTTGCATAACCGAAACCCCTTGACCGATAACGACGAATGGCAGCGTGTATCCCCGACACTCGACTCCATCACAGGATGGCCCATTCCGTGCGTTGGACCCTCCGCCTCCTGGCCCTGATCGTCATCGTGCTGTTCGTCGGCGGCATCGTCGCGTCGCGTAACGACCATGTTGGCGCTTGGTGGAATCTCGTCCGGTGGAAGCTTGTCGGCGACGGCGAGGCGGCTGGCAATATCTCGCCGCCCGGCGTCGCTCAGGAAACGGCACCCGCCGGCGATCCTCAGGCCAGTCTGTCCGACGCTGAACGGGCAACGCGGAGCACGGTTGCCCGCAACCCATTACGTAGTGGGAACCCCGAGCCGAATTCCTCCGCGTCCCTCGACGTGTCCAATTCCAAATCCGATGACGGACAGGGGACCGGCAATACCGCTAGGCCACTCCCCACGCCGACGTCGACTCCAAATCCCATGCCGACGCCAGCCTCGACGACGTCGCTCGACGAGGAACTCACCGAACCTGTTTCCGTCGAGGAATTCCTGCGAGGCGACACGGGCGGTGAACGCGCCCGGCTGCTGGGCATCGAACCGCCCGCGATCACCGCTGTCGGCGACGCCACTACGGCCGGAAACTTGTCTGCTGCGACCAACGCGGCTGGCCCGACCAACGCAAACAGCGGTTCGGCGAAGAACGCATCGGATTTGGACCGGCTGGAATTCGCCAGCACCGAGGGTGGCGATGCGGGCCTGTTAAAACTCGCCCAACAATTGCAACGCGACGGTCGGATGCCGCAGGACTTCCGCCGTCGCGACCGCAGTCGCTCGCCCAACATCCTGCTGGTCATCGTGGAGAACCTTGGCCGCGAAGACATCGGTGCCTACGGCCAGCCGCTGATTCGGACGCCGTTCCTTGATCGGCTCGCCGCTAGCGGCTTGCGACTGACGCAATGTGCCGGTTCGTCCGTCGGACGCTCCATGGAACGCACGGCGTTGTGGTACGGCGATTTGAGTACCGCGGCCCGCCTGGGCAACGCGAAACTTCTCAGGCTTCCTCGACCCGATCTGCCGGCGGAGCTGATTCGCGTTGGCTATCTCACGATGCTGTTGGGCGAGTGTGGTTGGCCGCGTGGCAACATCGCGGAAAGCGGGCCGCGTTCCGCGAGCGCTGGCAAGCATGCGTCATGGGACGCATGGGCGGGATGGAGCGACTTCTCGGATGCTCGATTCCAAGCGTTCCCGACGTCGATCCCTGACCACGAAGGCGAATGTTCGGTCGAGGCGAATCGCGACGGCGCAACTGACCGCTTCGACGCGGTGCTGGCCAGCGCTTGCCGCAACATGCTGGCCCCGCTCCGCGATCGCCGCTCCACCGAATCGCCACTGAACACGATCCCGTCGATGCTGGTCGCCAATGTCGACTTGCGGTGGTGGGAAGAGTCGGTCGAGCCGGGTCCCGAGTACCAAGTGGCGGACTGGACGTTGGAGGAAAAACGGCATGCCGCCGCCGTTGCCGCGCTGGACGATTGGCTTCGCACCATT
Organism: Pirellulaceae bacterium; assembly: GCA_044356875.1. Classification (GTDB taxonomy): domain Bacteria; phylum Planctomycetota; class Planctomycetia; order Pirellulales; family Pirellulaceae; genus CAIXSC01. Next base: position 7,188 of record JBIKVL010000049.1, read on the forward strand.
TACCAGGAATTCGACGCTGCGCGGGGACGGCGTGAAATCGCAGTCGTCGTGGTTGGCTTGCCGCGCTGGCGGAAAGCGAAGACGCAACAACGATTCCGCGACGCGGTACCGGCGCTTGACGATACCCGCCCGGGACAATTGTGGCCATACGCGCCTGTGATCGCCGCTTGGCCGCGGCGCATCCCAAGTGGCCGCGTCGTCAACGCATTCTGCGGATTGCATGACATTCTCCCGTCGCTCCTGGAAATGGTTGGCGATGATAGCCCGCCACGCGTCGGTTCCGGCCAGTCGCAGTGGCGTGTGTGGACGGATGAAGAAGGTGGGTAGCCCGGCCGCCGAGTGGCTCGATCGACAATCGCTCGTGAAACGGCCGGGCTCGCTGGGAGTTGTCACGAGTTGTTCGCCACGCTTCGTGCCGCGTGCGTCGCTAGCCATTGCTTTCGCCATCCCATTCGCCATCGCCATTGTCGCCGCGGAAGGCTTCCCGCTAAGCCCTTGCCGAGCTTGGGGGAATCCGCTCGCAAAGTCATCGCTGAGCGAGTCGGCGGCGATCGAATCCCGCCTGGCGGCGGATATCCGCTTTCTGGCGTCCGACGAGCTTGGCGGCCGTGGGCCGTTCACGGAGGGACTCGAACGGGCCGCCGATCACATCGCCGCGCAATTCCGCGCGGCGGGATTGTCCACAACGCGTTTCGGCGACAAGCCATTCCAAGTATTCCGTTCGACGCAACGAGTGGGCCTTGGCGATGGCAACTGGTTGGAACTTCGCGCCGCCGACGCCCCGCCGCGGCGGCTCGAACCGCTCGTGGATTTCACGCCGCTATCATTGAGCGCAGCCGGCCGCTTTGACCTGCCACTCGTATTCGCTGGCTATGGCCTGAATTGTCCCGAAGCGGGTCTGGACGACTATGCGGATCGAGATGTCACCGGCAGTTTGGCGGTCGTGTTGCGGCATGCTCCACCCTCCGCCAAAGAGTTCCTCGGCCCCGTTTCGCGAATTCGGCAACAAAACCCACTGCGGCTCGAACAAACGTTCCTCGCGCGAAAGGCCGCCGTCGCCGCTCAACATGGAGCGGCCGGTCTTCTGCTGGTGACCGACTCGCCGCATCTTCCCGCGGCCCCAGAAATAGCCCGTGATGCCCGCGATGCCCGTGACGCTCGCGATGCTCGCGAAACGCCCACCGTCCCCGAGCCGTTGCTCGCGTTCCAAGTCGATGGAAAACTCGACAAACCCGGATTCGTGGTCCTCCACTGCCGTCGGTCGGTGATCGACGCCCTCCTGGCGACGCGCGGCCAGCCGACGCTGGAGGAACTCGAGTCCGATCTGGACGACCGTTACCGGCAAGGGCAGGCGGGAAACGTGAAGGCTCGGACCGAACCGCCGCTTGCCGGCTGTCGCGCGACGGGGGAAGTTTCCCTCGCGCGGCGGACATTCGCCTTGAAGAACGTATTGGGGGAACTGCCTGGCGCCGGAGCGCTGGCGGACGAAACCGTGGTGCTCGGCGCCCACTACGACCACCTCGGCCAAGGCGGCGCCGCGTCGCTGGCGCCGTGGACGAAGGCGACGCACAACGGCGCCGACGACAACGCTTCCGGAACCGCCGCGCTGTTGGAACTCGCTCGGCAACTCGCCGCGCGCCGCGATCCCAACCGTTGCCGTCGATTCCTATTCGTGGCGTTTTCCGCCGAGGAAATGGGGCTGGTGGGCAGCGAGCGGTTCGTCGGCGCGCCGCCCGTTCCGATCGCCAGCATGGCCGCGATGCTCAACTTGGATATGGTCGGACGGCTGCGAAGCGACCGCCTAACGATCAGCGGCGTCGGCACGGCGCGCGAATTCGAGCCGCTCGCCCGGCGGCTCGCGAAGCATCATCGCTTCCACCCCAGACTCGACCCCAGCGGCTACGGCCCCAGCGACCACGCCACCTTCGCTGCCCGCGGCATACCCGTCCTCCATTTTTTTACGGGCCTGCACGAAGATTATCATCGTCCCAGCGACGATTTCGAGCGGATCGAGATCGTCGGCTTGCGGCGAATCGTCGAACTGGTCGCCGAACTGGCGTTGGAATTGGGTCATGCCGAGCGACGGCCGACGCCCTCCGGCGAAAGCCTGGCCGACCTGCTGGGCTCCGCCAGTTCCGCTCGACCCGCAGCGGCGGACGGTGCCACAACGCCGCGTTCCGAAACACCGCGCTCCACAACGCCGCGCTCGACAACGCCGCCTGAGCGTTCCGCGGATCCACTCCCGCCGGCATCGCGTCGCGGCCTGGGGATTGTGATTGCGGAACGCGCCGAGAGCGGCGTGGTGATCCAGCGGGTTCAGCCGGGGAGTCTCGCCGAGCGGTCGGGACTGCGAACGGGCGACCGCATTCTCGGGGTCGGGAAGGTAAACATCTCCACGGGCGCTGAATTGCTCAACACGCTCAAGGGCCACCGTTCGCCCGCCAAGGAAACATTTCGAGTGCAAAGGGGGGGCACCCTGCTCGAAATCGATGCCGAGTGGTAGGGGAAAATCGGCATTTCGGCGCCCTGTTCCTTTCGCTATGCTCGCGGACAAATGGTTCGGGAGGATCGCGCAACAGCGGTTTTCCGTTGGCGTTTAGGCACTGCTAGGGACAGGATGAAAGGACTCAGCATGAGATGGCATGGGTTGGTCGTGGCGGGAATTTGCTTAAGCGCCGGCGTCGCCCTGGCGCAGACGCGGGCTCCGGGCGCGGGTGTTTCGGGCGCGCAGGCGACCGGCTCGCAGGCCCCAGGCGCGCCCCGCACGGGAACAGGCGCCGGTTCGGCGACTGGCCGGCCGACCACGGGCGGTGTCGGAACCGCCAGTGGAACGCGGCCCGCAGGCACGTTGCCGCCGTCGCAGTTTCCGGGCGGGGCCACTCAGGGTGGCGCTACAGGCACGCGGCCTAAGATGACCGTTTCCTCCGGCTCGCCCGCAACATCCACTGGCACCTTGCCCGCTGGCGGCACTCCTCGCGCGGCGGTTGGAGCTGGCGCGGCGGCGGGCGGGGCGGCGTTGGGCGCGGCGGCTGGCGCCACGACAACTCGCCCGGTCACGGGCGCTCCGTTGAGCGCCGGCGCGGGCGGACTCAATGCGCGGGACTTCGCCAGCTACGCGATCGGACTGGACATGGCCGCGCGCTTCCAAGCTGACGGCACCACGGTCAACATCGACCAACTGGTGATGGGGCTGAAGGACGGGTTCGCCGGCGCCAAGCCGCGGTACTCGGAGGAGCAACTGCGGGCCGCCGCCGAGGCGTTTGACCGCGAAGTGCAAGCGCGGGCCGCCGAACGCTTCAAGCTGGTCGCCGAGCAAAACAAAAAGGCGAGCGCGACGTTCCTGGCGGAAAACAAGAAGAAGCCGACTGTGAAGTCCACCGCGAGCGGCCTGCAGTACGAGGTCATCAAGGCGGGACCGGGCCGAGTGACCGCGAAGTCGACCGACACCGTCAAGGCGAACTACCATGGCACGCTGATCGACGGCACCGTGTTCGATACCACGCAAGGCGACCAACCGGTGGTCATCGAGGCATCGAACGCGATCGCGGGCTGGACCGAAGCCTT
>JBIKVL010000818.1:0-2965 GCA_044356875.1 Pirellulaceae bacterium
GCGCGCTGCGAACGCCGTCCTCATGGAAGCCGTTCCGCCAATACGCTCCGCAGAAAGACGTTCGTCGCGAGTTTAGCAGTTCGCCATGGCGGCGTTGGGCGGCCGCCCGTTGCGTCGTGAAAATCGGGTGGTGGTAGGTGAAACGTCCGAGCACCTTGGACGGGTCGATCGACTCGTCGCAGTTGAGCGACACGCAGAACACATGCCGGGAACGGATGTGTTGCAGGATGTTCATGTTGTACGTCACCGTGGCGTTTTGCGAGGATTCGTCTCTGACCAGATAGTTCCAGCTTGCCCAGGCCCGTCGATTGCGCGGCAAGAGCGAGATGTCCGTGTGAAGCACTGCCGAATTGGCTTGGTAAGGGATCGCTCCCAGCACTTCGCGTTCAACCGGCGATGGATCTTCGAGCATCCGCAAGGCTTGGTCGCTGTGGCACGCGAACACCACATGATCGAAACGCTCGGGCGACGCTCCGCGGACTTCCAGCCACACGCCGTCATCTCGCCGAGCGACACGCACGACCGGCGCGCTCAGCCGAATGCGATGGGCAAAGGGCTTCGTGAGCGGTTCCAAATAGCCGCGGGAACCGCCTTCAATCACCCGCCACGTCGGCCGATCCCGCACATTCAACAAGCCATGGTTCCGATAGAACTCGATGATGAACGCCATCGGAAACTCGGCGAATGTGCCGGGCGGACAGGACCAAATCGCCGCGCCCATCGCCAACAGATAGTGGTCGCGGAACTCCCGCGAGTAGCCCCCTTCGTCCAGGAACCGTCCGACGGTGACCTCCTCGCCCAGCCGCTCCAAAGCCAACGGGGCCTCGCGGTTGAAACGCAGTATTTCGCGAATCAACCGATAGAATCCCGGACGAAAGAGATTGCTCCGCTGAGCGAACAAGCCGTTGAGCGACGTGCCGTTGTATTCAAGCCCCGTGCGATCGCTTCGCACGCTGAAGCTCATCGAGGTCGGGCGCGAGGCTACGTTTAGTTCGTCAAGCAGCGCGATGAAATGCGGATACGTCCAGTCGTTGTAGACAATGAAACCGGTGTCGACCCAGTGGCTTTCGCCGTCCAGTTCCACCCGCACCGTGTGCGTGTGTCCGCCGAGACGCGGCTCAGACTCGAAAACTGTCACTTCGTGCGTGGCATGGAGGCGATGGGCCGCTACCAACCCAGATATTCCGGCGCCGACAATCGCAATTCGCATACTGACCGGCGCCCTGAAATCGGCTTCGCCCCGCTATCCCATCGCAAGTCACAAAACACTGAGGCTCGGATTGCGGCGGGCATCACTCCACCAATCCTACGCGTCGACGACCTAGGTTCGACGCGTTCGCATCGATGCCTTCGCATCGACACTTAATGTTCGATGCATTAGGCACGACGCCTTAGGATCGACGCAATACGGCCCGCAAGGCGCCCTCGATCTCGGGATGTTGGAAACGGTACCCCGATTCCATGAGCCTCACCGGAGCGACACGGGTGCTGGCGAGCAACAGTCCGTCGGCCATTTCGCCCAACATGATCCGGGCCACCACAGCGGGCAGCGGGAACAGTGTCGGCCGTCGGAGCACTCGACCCAGCGCCTTGGTGAATTCCCGATTCGTGACACTGCCCGGGGCCACCGCGTTCACCGGGCCATGAAGCGAGTCGTTCGCCAAGGCGTGGCGGATTATACCGACCAAATCCTCGAGCGATACCCAGCTCCAATATTGACCGCCGTGGCCGACAATCCCGCCCAGCCCAAGCTGGAACGGCAACAGCATTTTTTGGAGCGCGCCACCATCGCGGCTCAGGACGATGCCGATGCGGAGATTCACCACGCGAATTCCCGCCTCCGCCGCCGGACGCGTGGCCTGTTCCCAAGCGTCGCTCACTTCCGGCAAGAACCCGTGGCCCGGCAACGCCTGCTCGTCGACCATCGAATCGCCCCGATGGCCGTAATAGCCAATCGCCGACGCACTCACCAGGACCTTGGGGCGGCGTTTCATTCCCGCCAGCGTCTCGCACAGCAGCCGAGTGCCTTCGACCCGGCTGTCCCGAATACGTTGTTTCTTGGCCCGAGTCCATCGACCGGTCGCGATCCCGTCGCCGGCCAAATGGACAACCGCGTCCACTCCCTCCAGTCCCGAGCCGTCGATCTGGCCGTGCTCAGGGTCCCAAGCCACCCGCGCTACGCCTTCGACCGCGATGGAGCCGCCGGCCTTCGATCTGGTCAGCAAACTTAGCGGGTGGCCGTCCGCGGCAAGCGCTGGCAATAACTTCGAACCGACCAACCCCGTACCTCCCGTTACCAGGACTCGGCCCAGTTTGGCCGAGTTCGGTTCGGCTGTCTTAGCCGCCGGCTGCGCCGAAACGGATGTCGATGGAGCCACCATAGTCGCCATGATTAGGACCTCCGAAACGATGGTTTCCCAGTGAGTTTTCCCTTGGCAGTCTAGGACCGGCACCGCGGTCGACAAGCGTGGAAATCGTCCAAAACGTCCACCGTCTGGTTTCGTGGGTGGGGCTGAAAAACGCCAAAGCGGTCGCGGTGGACGTTTCGCAAAGGCAGACCTAGGATGCGCTCGGCGAGGTTGAGCGTCCTAACTTCGATTGGTAATGCCCTTTACGACCGTAGGCAAGCTATGCGTGATTTGTTGTCGCCGAAGCAAGTCGCCCAGGCGTTAGGAGTCGGCGAATCGTCGGTGAAACGCTGGTGTGACTTGGGCAAAATCACTGCGATTCGAACCAGTGGTGGGCACCGTCGACTCGCTCTAGCCGACGTGCTGCGGTTCGTTCGCGAATCGGATCAGCCGGTGGTGAGGCCTGAGATTCTGGGTTTGCCGCCGGCCCGGGAATCGGAACGCAGCTTGACGCGTGCGAAACGACTGCTTGTCGACGCGCTGTTGGCAGGCGACGAGTCGCTCAGCCGACGCATCGTGTTCGACTTGTATCTTGCGAAACACGCGTTGAGCGTCGT
>JBIKVL010000819.1:0-2962 GCA_044356875.1 Pirellulaceae bacterium
CGGGCCGCGCAACGCCCGGGGAGAGGGCGGCGTGCGTGGCGTGGTGATCCGCGATCGACGCTCGCAATCGTCGACCACCTACCGCGCGAAATGTTACGCCTTGGCCGCCGGCGCGATCGGTTCGCCAGCGATCGCCTTGAAATCCGGTTTCGACGGCCCGCAGATTGGCCGAAACTACATGATGCACTTCTCGCCCCTGGCCGCCGGCGTGTTCGCGAAACCAATCGGCGGCGACGAGTCATTCATCAAGCAGGTGGGCTTCGCCGACTTTTACTTCGGCACGCCGGACTGCCGCAGCAAGATGGGCATCGTGCAGTCGCTGCCAGTCCCCGGACCGCTCATGTTGCGGAAAACGGGAATGCGCCGCTGGCCCGCCGGGCTAGTTGGCTCGCTGCGGCGGCGCCTGTTGCCGTTGGTGGGAATCGTCGAGGATCTTCCAAATCCTCGAAATCGAGTTTTTCTCACGGATTCGGGCGCGATCGGGTTGACGCACCAGTTCAGTCCGTTCGACCGGTTGCGCGGCAAGTTCCTGGCGAAAGCGATGCGGCGTGTCCTCCGCAGGGCCGGCGCGGTGCTGCGGCTGACCAAGCAGCTCCCCGCCCAAGAACACGTCGCCCACCAATGCGGCTCGATGCGAATGGGAGCCGATCCGCGCTCGGCCGCCGTCGACTCCGATTGCCGAGTATTCGGCGCGCCCAACCTCTTCGTGGTCGACGGCAGCGTGCTTCCCACTTCGCTCGGCGTCGGCCCCTCGTTGACGATCGTCGCGAACGCCCTGCGAGTCGCCAGGATCGCTTGCCGCGACGCGTGATTCACCCACAGCGGAATTCCCCACCATGGACAACCACGATCGAGCTCGTTCCGTGCGGCGCGAGGAGTTTCGCCAAGCCCGACAGATTCACGGAGGCACCTGGGGATATTGCCTCGCTTCGCTGGGAGTGCGGCTGTCGCGGATGCCGATCCCCTCGCGGCGATTGAGGGAACGCGTGTTCCGAACGGTTTACGGCCGCAAGTACCGAGCGCTCAATGAATCGGAACTCGATCGGCCGATCGCCGATTTCCGCTCCTTCAACGAGCTGTTCACTCGCGGGGTTCGGCCCGAATGCCGTCCGATCGATGACTCAACCGCTGGCTTGATTGCTCCGTGCGATGCCGAAATCCAGGACATCGGCACGCTGCAGGGCGATACTCTGCTGACCGTTAAAAACATCGCCTATCCGCTCGACGCATTGCTCCCCGGCATGGACAACTCCCAGTTGGTCGGTGGCCAGTACGCCATCCTGTTTCTCTCGCCCGCCGATTGCCATCGAGTGTTCGCGCCGGAGTCAGGCGACGTGCGAACCATCGCGCATATCCCCGGTCGACGACTCTTGGTGCATCCACCCTATCAACGGCCCGAGTTCCCCGTCTTCACGCTCAATGAACGCTTGGCGCTGCGTGTCGCCACAACGCGTGGCGAGTACGCCTTGGTGATGGTCGCCGGCTGGGGCGTCGGCCATATCACCCACCCGCCTGACGTCCTGGCATCGTGGAGCTCGACGCGGCTGTCGCGTCACCGAGTCACCCGCCTCGACAACCCTTCCGACGGGCGAATCGGACGTGGCCAATGGATCGCGACCTTCGAGCTCGGCTCGACAGTCGTTCTGATCGCTTCTCGTTCGCTGAATGCGAAGCCGCAGGGCTACGCAGGCCAACATGTCGCCTACGGCCAGCAACTTTTCGCCACGGAACCGGTCGCATGACCGCCAAGCTGACCACGATTGCCGATTCGCCCGAACGGCAAAGGCTGCTCGACAAAGCCGGCGCCGTCTGGTTGCGATCATCGCAAAAACATTCGGCCGGCGAACTGGCCGCTGGCGAACTGGCTGACGCGACTGGCGAACTGAGTGATGCGACGGGCGCCGTGGCGGACAACTCGGCGTGGCGAGCCGTCGTGGCTTGGTTGCCGGAATCGTTTGAGAACCTCGCGCGGGCGAGCGATGCGACGCGCGCCGAACTTGGCGGCCAAGATTTTTGCTCGAAACTCTGGTCCAGCCTTGCCGCGCCAGTGGGAGCGACTCCCATGCGGGTCGTGCTTATCGGCTCCGCCCGCGCCTACGACGACGAAAGACGCGATCAAGCCGAATTGGCCGTGATGGCCGCCCTTCGGAAGAGCCGTTTGCCCGCAGGCGATCAGAGCGCCGGCGAACCGTTCACAGACGAACCGTTCACAGACGAACCGGGCGCGGACGAACCGGGTGGACGCGGTTCGCGCGGAACCGGCATGGTCGTGCGCTTGCTGCGGGTCGGACAGGTGCTATCCGCGGAATTCGGTTTGCCGCCGTCGTTCGCGCGGTCGCCGCGTTGGCGCTGGTGTTGGCGCTGGTGTTGGCGCTGGCCCGCGATGAGCTCCGGGCAGGATTGCTTCGTCGACCCCGATGAACTGATCGCAGCGGTGGGAACACTGCTGGCGAGCGCGGTTCCTGATTTCCGCGAACATGCGTTGCTCGGCGAACGCCGCGAACTGCGTGACGCGTTTGCCGAGTACTCGCGGCAGGAAATTGCTTGGGGACGGCCAGCGCCGCAGCTTGCTCCGTTAACCGGCATGGGACGTCTTGCGAAACATCTCGCGGGGCGACTCGCCGCAATGATCCGCGGCCAATCAACCTCCGCGGTTTCGCGACCATGCGCCGCGATCCTCCAGCCCACCGATACTCCACGGCTCCTGGCGCTCTGCGGAACGCTGAATCGATCGCATGTCGCGATCGCGGGGTTCAATACGGGCGTGAACCACTTTGGATGGCATTACCCTGGCAAAACGCTTGTTCAGACGACACGCTCGGGAAAGAGAATCCGTCTCCGCGATGGCATTTTGGAAGCGGACGCGGGCGTGTTGATCAAGGACGCCGTCGCGGTGCTGCGCGAGGCGGGCCACGAATTCCTGGTGCTGCCGAACTACTCCTACGTCAGTCTCGGAACCGTC
>JBIKVL010000821.1:0-2943 GCA_044356875.1 Pirellulaceae bacterium
CCAAGCCGAAGATCCCGCGAATCGACAATTGTCGTCAATGCCACGGCGATTCGCCGGCGGAGACGAAAGCATCCGTTGCGGTTCGCGCGGATTGCGTCACGTGCCATCGCTACCATGCCGCGGACGAACCGCCGCACGGAAATGGCTCGCCGACGCACACTCCGCCGCCGGCTCGCCGCATCAGCACCCGCGATTGGCTTGACGGCCGCTTTTCCCGATCGGAACTCGCCGAGGGGATAGCGCCGTGATATTATCCCTGCGCAAACTCGTTCGCCGGCTTGCCGCGGGACTGTGTGTCGCCGCCTTGGTGTTGGCATTGCGAGTCGTCCCGGACGGCGCTCCGTCGGCGTCCCGCGCGACGTTCGCCGCACTCCAGAAATCAACCGCGAATTCGGCGGCCGCAGCGAATTCGGCGGCCGCAGCGAATTCGGCATCCACAGCGAATTCGACCGTCCCGGCGGCCGCGGTGGTTGAGGGCCAAGGGTTGTCGGCCGCTTCCGCCTCGACGGCACGGCTGGCTTCCTCGGGGTGCTCGGCTTCGGCATGTCACGGCGACCCGATGACCGATCAGATTCGCGATTGGCGTTCCGCCGCGACTACGTGGTCGCTGGTTGATCCTCATCGCCGTAGCTTCGCCGTGCTCTACGCGCCGCGTTCGGTGGAGATCTACGACAACTTGCAGCGAGCCGAGCAGGACGCCGCGCCGACGAGCAGCGGTCGGGCTTCGAAGGGCACACCGGATGCGGCCGTCGTTGCCGCTGTGGAAGGGCCTGATCCGGCGGCCTACGCGCGGTTCCTGGCCGACCGCTGCATTGGATGTCATGCGACGTCCCAACAGCCGGAAGCGTCGAGCGAGTCGTTGGCGGGCGTGACCTGCGGCTCATGCCATCCCAGCGACTCGGCCGAATGGACGGCCGGCCACTATCTTTCCACCTTCCCATCGAAGTCCACGGTGGGTGATTCGTCGCCAGTCGTGCGCGGAGATCTATGCAGCTTGTGCCACCTCGGTCCGAAACGGGCGGGTGGACGTGTGTTCGACGTGAATCACGACCTGATCGCCGCGGGCCATCCACGGATGGCTTTTGAACTCGATTCGCTGTTGGCGAACTACCCCAAGCACTGGGACGAACGCGCGGTTGCGTCCAAGCGGCAAGCCGCCTCGGGCGCGCGATTCCAGCATCTCGACCAGTGGCATGCCGGCCAAGTCGCCGCCGCTCGCCGAACGCTGGATCAGTTGGAGCATCGCGCCGCGACGGCGTCGCCCGACTTCGCGCAGTTCGCTTGCGGCGATTGCCATCATGCTCTGTCGCCGCCGACCGGACCACGACCGCGGGCGGCGCATGCGGCGTCGCGAAAGGGATTGCCGCGTCCGCGTCTAGAATCATTGGAGACGCTTTTGTCGGGGCCACTTGCGGAGCCGACTGTGGGGCCAATGACAGGGGCTGCCGCCGAGTCCGCCGGTGGAGTTTCCACGGCGGACGCGCTGGAAGCGGTGCGCCGCCAACTCGAACGCTTCCAGCCATTCGACGACGCTGGCCGCGCGGCGATTGCGAAGTTGCGACAGCGCGTCGAGTTAGCGGCGAATCGCGGACCCGCGACGGTTGCCGATCAGCGCGCTGTGGCTCGCTGGCTCGGCGACCAACTGCGAGAGCCGCGGCGCATCGATTCTTGGGATGCGGCGGTCGAGTGGTTGTTGGCGGCCGACGCGTTTAGCGCCGACCTGCCAACCGCCGCGTCGTCAACCGCCGCGTCGCCAACCGCCGCTTCTCCAACCGCCGCGGCGACCGGGGAACCGCTTCCGGCCAACGCGGCGGTCGTGGCGTGGATGCAAGCCTTGGAACGGCTGCGGACGGCGCTCTCCAATCCAACCTTATTCGGACAAACTGGAGTGGCTGGCGTTACGACGTCCGTTCCGACTCTATACGACACGCCGGCGGCGTTCGATCCGAGCGTCATCGCGCCGTTGCTGCGGGCGGTTGCCGAGCGGCTCGACGATCCCGCGTTTTCGACCATCAAGGATTCGCGACCATGATTGTCCAGGAGTTGTTGCGCTTGCAGGACACGTATGGCTACCTGCCCCGCAAGCAGTTGGCGGCGCTGGCCAACCGCTTGTCCGTGCCGCTGTATCGCGTTCACGAAGTGGCGACGTTCTTTCCCCACTTCACGGTTTTTCCGACGGAAGAGGAGGAACGCCGTGGCGCGGCGGCATTGCCCGAGTACGAAGTGGCCGTATGTCGCGACATGGCGTGCCAGCTGCGTGGAGCTCCCCAATATGTTGAGGCGCTCGAGAAGGCGGCGGCCGCATACGGAAGCAAAGTCCGCGTGCGGAGCGTGTCGTGCCTGGGACGTTGCGATCGGGCGCCGGCCGTTCGTATTGTTCAGCACGCTTCCGGCGAGGCGGGCGCCGCTCATGCCGATTCCCACGACACGGCGAAACACGGGCATCATGTTCGCGCGCTAATGGGAAGGCCGGTCGCCGAGGTTGTCGCCGTGGCCCAGTCGGTGTTCGCGGGCCGTGTCGATGACCGATTGCCCGATGATCGGGACATCGCGTTTCCCCCGAGTCAGAACCCGGCCGAATGGCGCATCGAAGCGTATGGAGGACAACCGCGCGAGGCCCGTTACGCGGCGATTCGCCGGTTTGTGGCCAGCGGGTCCACCGACCCAAGTTTCAACAGCGAACGGGTGCGAATCATCAAGGCGCTGCAGACGGCGAATCTGCTCGGCATGGGCGGGGCAGGCGGACGGGCGTACAAGAAGTGGAGCGAAGTCCGCGAGGCGGCGGGCGAGCGGCGTTACGTGGTGTGCAACGGCGACGAGAGCGAGCCGGGAACGTTCAAGGACCGCGAACTGCTCCTGCGTTCGCCGCATCTGGTGGTCGAGGGGATTCTGCTCGCCGCGCTTGTGGTCGGCGCCGAGCACGCGTTTCTGTACATCCGTCAC
>JBIKVL010000820.1:0-2943 GCA_044356875.1 Pirellulaceae bacterium
GCTGCTACGAGGCCTCCGGCGGCGAACTGCGGTGTGTCTCGTGCCATGACCCGCACGGGATTCCCGACGAGCGGTCGCGGGTGGCGTTCTTCGACGGCAAATGTCTCGCATGCCACTCGGCGGAAGCGTGCGAGGCGCCTGCCCGCGAGCGATCGGCGTCGCCCGCCGATGGCTCCTGCATCGCGTGCCACATGCCGCGATTGCCGGCTTCGGATGTGCCCCACACCACGCAAACGGATCACCGTATCGCGCGTCGTCCCGCGGGTGGCGGTTCCGCCAGCGCCCAAACCGTTGGAGCCGCGCGGCCGGATCTTGTCGGCGTGCCTCCTTGGGAAATCCAGCGCGCACGCGTGCTGCAGGTGGCTCAACAAGCCGAACTGGAACATTCGCCGAAGCTCGCGATCGAAGTGCTGAGCCAGTTGAAGCCCTTCGAATCGATACTCGAAGGAGACGCCGATCTCTTGGACTCGCGGGCGATCTGCCGGTTGCTGGCGGGGCAGCGGGCCGAGGCGATTCAAGACTGGGATCGTGTGTTGAACCTGGATCCCGCGCGGCTGTCGGCGTTGCAATCGCTGCTTACCGTCCACATGGACATGGGTGAAACCACTCGAGCGGCCAGTTACGCCGAACGGTCGCTCGCCCTGCATCCCCGGCAGTCCGATGTCCTCTTTCGGTACTCGGTGTTGGCCGAGCGGTTGGGGCGGTTCGAACGGGCTGCCGAGGCGATCGAGGCCGCGTGGCGGTTGAATCCCGCGTCGTCGGCGATTCGCCAGCGGCGCGCGACGCTTCGAGCATGGACCGGCGAACCGCCCGCCACTTCGCCATCGCGTCATGAGAAAACTCGCTGATCGCGATTTGTTGTAGCGGAGCGGCGTAAGCCGCCCGGTAGCGTTGCGAAAACGTGTCATCCAACCGCCAACGACGGTGACGTTGAGGCGACGGCGCGACGTTCACATCGAGCGACTCGTGGGCTCGGTGGCTTGCGCTATTCTCGTCACAAAGCTTCGTGGCGAGCGTCTGGCGTGATTCGAAACGCCGCATCTCGCCAATCGCCACAACCGCCACGACCCGGGCGATCGACATAGTCGCGAGAGGCGTTTTCGCGGGAACAATCGTCGCACAGCGCCGTTCACGCTACAGCTTGCAGTCCCGGCCCGAAGCGGGCCGATGTTGCTACTGATTCCGTCAGACTCATCCCATCGTCCACTTCACTCAAACTGTCCGCTGCGTACGGTTACTTACTCCGACGCATCCGCGTCCCGATTTGACAACCGATCATCGCGTACCGCTTCCACGGAATTCGCTCTGGCGTCCCAGGCCCCAAAACATGCCCAAGTTTCGCGACCAAGAAATCGACCCGTCCGACCAATTGCCCGCTCGGCGCGGTCGCAAGGGCGCCTCCACCGTTCAAACGCCGCTCGAAACTTACCTCCGCGAGATCAACGAGACGGCGTTGCTGTCGGCCGCCGACGAGCAGGAACTGGCCGCCCAGATCGCCCAAGGCAGCGCCGAGGCCCGCGACCGGATGGTGCGGGCGAACCTGCGGCTGGTGGTGAACATCGCGCGCGGCTACATCGGCAAAGGACTCAGCCTTCAAGATCTCATCGAAGAGGGCAACCTCGGACTGCTCCGGGCCGTGGAAGGGTTCGACCCGACGGTCGGCACGCGGTTCAGCACCTACGCCAGCTATTGGATCAAGCAATCGATCAAGCGTTCGCTCATCAATTCCGCCAAGACGATCCGCATTCCGGCCTACATGGTGGAACTGCTGTCGAAATGGCGCCGCGCCACCTCTCGGCTCACCGAGGAGCTCGGACGCACGCCGACGCCGGAAGAGATCGCCCGCGTGCTGGGACTGGCCCGTAAGAAACTGCCGATCATCAAGAAGGCGATTCGCATCTACAACCTGATGCCGCAAACCGATCAGCCGGAGAATGGCTGGTCGCTCGGCGAAATCGTCACCGACGAACGGCTCAAAAGCCCCGACGAAGAACTTGTCGAGCACGACGTGATGACGCGCGCGTTGGCGATGGTCCATACGCTCGACCATCGCGAAGCGACCGTCATCCGGATGCGATTCGGACTCGACAACCACTCGCCCCATACGCTGAAGGAAATCGGCGAGCAATTGGGGCTGACCCGTGAACGCGTTCGGCAGATTGAAACCGAGGCGCTCCAGCGATTGGCGGAAGGACTAAAGGACCGCCGCGAACGGCGGCTTGGTTGAACCACGCTCGCGATCCGCGGAAAGACGCGAAAGGTTCGGCGAGCCATTTCGGGACGCGCATTCAAAGGATCCCGCATGACGCACGCATCCAGCAGCGGCCCCAACACCGGCCCCAGCGGCAACTCAAATGATCATGACCATCATGATTTGAGGGCGCTGATTCGCGATATCCCCGACTTCCCCAAGCCGGGAATTCTGTTTCGCGACATCACGCCGCTGCTCGCCAACGCCGCCGCGTTCCGTAAGGCGATCGTCGGCCTCTCGACGCCGTTCCGCAACCATGGCATCGACGTGATTGTCGCCGCCGAGGCCCGCGGGTTCATCTTCGCCGCGCCGATGGCCATCGAACTCGAAGCGGGTTTCGTGCCGATCCGCAAGCCTGGAAAACTGCCATTCGACACGCACGCCTTCCACTACGAGCTCGAATACGGCGTCGATACGCTCGAAATGCACATCGACGGCGTTTCGCCCGGCCAACGGGTACTCGTGGTCGACGACCTGCTCGCCACCGGCGGTACCGTCAGCGCCTGCTGCGCGATGGTCGAAAAGGCGGGGGCCCAAGTCGTCGCCTGCGCGTTCGCCATCGAACTAGCCGCGCTGCATGGCGCCGCCCGGCTGGCGCCTCGCGAGATTTTCAGCTTAATCCGCTACGAGTAACCCGCGAGTTGCCGCACGACGCCGCGTGTTGCCGCGTGTTGCCGCGTGTTGCCGCACGT
>JBIKVL010000822.1:0-2940 GCA_044356875.1 Pirellulaceae bacterium
GTGGGGGACTTCGACAATGATGGCTGGGACGACCTCGCGTTCACCCATGTCGACGGTCTGACGCTCATGCGGAACGTCGCCGGCCGGTTTGTCGACGCGACGGCGACCACAGGTCTTGCGAATGCCAACCCGCATTGGGGCACGAGCTGCGCTTGGGGTGATCTCGATGGCGACGGCTACTTGGATCTGTATGTTTGCAACTATGTCGAGATCGGCGGCGGCGGTGGCGACGCGCTTGACGGGAAGACTGTCGGGAAGACTGTCGGGAAAACTGACGGGGAAAACCGAGACGCGAACGGCGCCGCGAACCCGCCGGTGTGCCGCGACGCGACTCGCGGACTGTATTACTCGTGCCCGCCGTCGGCCTATCCGCTGACGACCCATCGCCTCTTTTGGAACCGTGGCGGCGAGCTTTTCGAAGACATTTCGATCGCGGCGGGCATCGCGTCGGCCGCTCCAGCGCCGGGACTCGCGGTGGTTATCGCCGATCTGGACGGCGATCACCGGCCGGATATTTATGTTGCGAACGATTTGTTTCCGGCCTACCTGTTTGGGAACCGAACCGAACCTGGCGGACCGCCGCGTTTCGAGGAACGCGCGACGTTGGCGGGCTGTGCCCTAGGCCCGAATGGCGCGTCGATGAGCGGGATGTGCGCCGAGGTGGCCGATGTGGATGGCTCGGGGCGTCCCGCGTTGTTTGTCACCAACTTCCAAGGCCAGCCCAACGTGCTCTTTCGGAATCGTGGCCAGTTGCGGTTCGAAGAGGCGGCCGTGACGTCGGGACTCGGCGCGCCCAGTCGCGATAAGCTCGGCTTCGGCGCAGCGTTTCTGGATGCCGACATGGATGGCACGCTCGATTTGGCAGTAGCCAATGGACACGTGTACCGTTCGGCCCGCGAACTGCTCGACGTGCCCTATGCCCAGCCATTGCAACTGTTTCGCGGGCGGGGACGTGGCCAGTTCCGGGACGAGTCGTCGAAGGCCGGGCCGGCGTTCACACAGCCTCGAGTTGGCCGGGGCGTGGCCCGGGCCGACTTCGATCGCGATGGCCGACCCGATTTGGCCATTTCCGGCGTCGGAGGCCCCGTCGCGCTGCTGCGAAACATGGCCGCCCCGGCATCGCCGTGGATGGGGCTGGAATTGGTTGGCGATGGCCGCCTCGTCAACCGGAACGCCGTAGGCGCGGAGGTTCGTCTGCGGTGGCAAGCGGACAACGGCCCGCAGTCGGCGTCTGCGAGCACCTTGCCCACCCATTTCGTGGTGGGGGGCGGCAGCTATCTGTCGGCGCATGATCGGCGGCTGGTAATCGGTCTTGGTCTCGGACACGGTGCTGACAGGGATGGACTTGACCCCGAAAAGCGGGTTCAGGTCGAAGTCGTCTGGCCGGGTGGAACTCGGCAAATCTTCGCGGGCTTGCAACCCAATCGCTACTGGCGGCTTGAACAGGGCAGTGGCGAGGCCGCAGCGTTGCCGCAGTGAACACGTGTCACCGCCCGCGGAGCTTTCGTGGTGCGGCTCGGCCTTTGTCCTCGGGTTGGCGGCCATCGCCCCCGAGCGGACCTGTCGAAGCCGTTAGGGTTGACAGAATTGCCGCTGGCTGGCAGGTTAGGCACCTGTAATCGATCTTGGCGGCGTGGAAACCGGCCTAAGGGCTGGTCAACGTTGCGTTTTTTGACCTTATTTTTGCGGAGGTGTTTGATGGTTTCGAACCGAATTGGGTTCCGAACGCAGCGTGAGGCGTTCACGCTCGTCGAACTGCTGGTGGTGATCGCCATCATCGGCGTATTGGTGGCATTGCTGTTGCCGGCGGTCCAGGCGGCGCGTGAGGCGGCTCGCCGCAGCCAGTGCTCGAACAATTTCAAGCAGTTGGGGTTGGCGATCCATAACCACCACGATTCGAAGGGGTATTTGCCGTTTCGAGAGGGGATGTATCCGGACCCGGCGAGCTACGGTGGCCGCAAAAGCGGGTTGATTGATCTGCTGCAGTACATGGAACAGCAGCCGCTCTATGACCAAATCATGTCGCCGCTGACGGTTGGCACCACGGTATTCGCACCGGGCGGTCCGGAACCGTGGAACGGGGCCTATACGCCGTGGCAGGCCAATATTCCTGGGTTTTATTGCCCATCGGACCTGAGCCGTCCGACCGCTGGCGTGAAGCACACGAACTACATGTTCAACTGTGGTGACTCGATCGACCTCCACACGACCAACCGAATCAGCCGGGGAATGTTCCCGCGGGATCAATCCAACCGGCAGGCGAAAGGTTTCACTATGGCGGAGATCACGGACGGCTTGAGCAACACGATCGCGATGTCGGAGCGTCGTCGTGGCAATGCGACCGTCGGCGTGACTTTGACCGGCTATCAAGGCGGTGCCTGGTTCACGACGCCGGCGGCCTGCCAGAGCTACTACAACCGCACGACTCGAACCTGGTCGATCGCGGCGGGTGCTTGGGCGGGCGTGCGCTGGCCGGACGGCGGCATGGGATTTGGCGGGTTGACGACGAACGCGCCGCCGAATTCGGTCTCGTGCGCGTGGAACTCGCACGACGCCCAGCCGGGGCTTTATCCACCGAGCTCGCAACATCCGGGCGGGGTGATGGCACTGATGGGCGACGGTTCGGTGCGGTTCATTTCGCAGACAATCAATTGCGGCAACCAGAATGCCAATGGCACCGCGTTGTCGGGGCCGAGTCCCTTCGGCGTGTTCGGTGCCCTGGGTAGCAAAGACGGCGGCGAACCGACCGCCAACAACTAGCGGAGGCTGGAGGCTGGAGGCTGAAGGCTGAAGGCTGGAGGCTGAAGGCTGGAGAATCGAATCGCGTTGAGTTATCCGGGCGGGGTGCGGAAGCGCCGCATCCCGCCTTTTTTCGTTCATCCTTTGAGGAGTTCTAGCTTTGAAGAGTTTTTCTTCCGCGCTGCGGGGTTGGCAGGGAGT
>JBIKVL010000823.1:0-2939 GCA_044356875.1 Pirellulaceae bacterium
AAATGGTGCGCGCTCGTGAAGACAATCTGCTCGTCCTGTACGTGGGCGGCGGATGGATCGAACGACGCCGCGGGCGTTAATGTGTCTATCGCCGTATTGCCGCTGGTGGCGGTCAGTTCCAGAGCGGCTCCGTCGGCAGTCGACGCCACGCGAATGGCGTCGAGTCTTCCGGCTACCAATTTCACAAAATAGACGCGTCCATCGACAAGGCCAATAGTCTGGTTGCCGTCGCCGCGGTTGTAGACCACAGCTTGTCCTTCGGCAAAGCCGTGTTGCGCCGCGAAGACAATCTGGCTGCTTGCGATGCCCGACTGGAAAAACGATCGAGCCGTCGTCAGCGAATCGGCGCTCGTCGCTGTCGTGCCAATGGCTGCGAGCGGACTGATAAAGGCGCCGTTGTTGGCATTCGAGAGCGACGACGCCAATTGAATCGTCGTCGAGTTCACTCGGATGACATAGTATGTGCCACGATCGGTCAATCCGCCGACGCTCTTGGCATTGCCGCTGCTATCGATATTCCCAGCATGGTACACAACAGCTTGGCCAGTGCTGAAGTTGTGCGGGGCTGCGAAAGAAATGCGATCGTTCTGGACGTCGGTCATGCCGTTGAACAGCGCGGTGCCGTTCACGACCAACGTATCGGAGGGTCCCTCGCTGGGATTCGACAGCGGCAGTGGCGTGGTCCTTGCGGACGGCGAGGCCAGTTGAACGCTGGTGGCGTCCACCTTGATGACGTAATACAACTGGCCGTCCGTCAGGCCGCCGATCGGCGCATTGCCGACACCACGGCGGTAGACAACCGCCTGTCCGGTGGTCAATTCGTGATCGCTCGCGAAGACGATTCGATTGTCGACAACGGACTCGTTGCCCGCAAACGTGGCCGTTGGCGATACCTGGATGATGACGCGGTGGTCCGGGTCGATCTTGGCAAGCGTTACGAGTTGTGTCTGGCCGATCGAGGATCTGGGAACGGCGATCGGTTGGCTACCGTTGTTCAAACTTGGTACAAGTTGAACCGAGGTCGCATCGATAGCGCTAACGAAATAGACCGCTTCGTTCGTCAAACCGGCGATCGGCGTTGTGCCCGGTGCATTGACTTGGTAGACGATCTCGTCGCCAACCTGATATCCAAACAATGCTCCCGCGGTGGCCGCGGACAGACTGTTCGCCACGAACCGGTCGATGTTCCTCGTTGGTTCAGCTAACTGGTCGGCAAATGTGGCGATTTGACCAGGAGCAACCGTGTTCAACAGCGCCGGAATGTTCAAGACATCCTTGATCGTATATCCCGCGCCGAACTGATCGTTGTGGGTCGCGACCAGTGTGTTCGTTTCCGAACCGAGTCCGGTCAGGGCAATCGCCGTCAATTGATTCGGGTTGATTTCACCCGCATCGGGCGGAGTCGCGACGCCGAACACCTGGAGCGTGTCGCTCGTGCCGCCTTCGCCGAAGAAGCCGACGATTCCGCTGAGCGCTCTTAACGGATCGCCAGAGTTACCCACGTTGACCGTGTCGTTGCCGTCGCCTCCAAAAACAAACACCTGCGCATTGGCCACTGCTCCGGTCACTTGCACCTGATCGCTTCGAGCGCCCAGTTTCAACAGCAGGCTGGCCCCACCGGCCGTCGTGGTGCTGTAGGAGATGGCGCCGGTGTTTCCAAGTCCCGTGATCTGGCCGCTGGTCACGAGTCCGCCGGTTAGCTCGGTCGAACTGCCGGCGGCGCTCAGGAAGATGGCGTCCTTCTGTCCGCCATTTCCGCCGTCGCCGGTTTGAATGCTGAGTGGCGCGGCGACCGCCGTCAGCGTTCCTGACGACAAACGCCCCTCGGAGAACGGGAACGCCAGTCCGTCGCCAATGTCATTAAATACCTCGCCGTTGACGAACAGCGAGCGGGCCGCATTGCTCGAGATGTAATAGCGGTTCGCCCCTTCATTGCCGCGGACGGTCATCGCGGCGGGGACCGCGCGGATGAAGAAACGATCATCTCCGACGTAACCCGTGATTGTGGTTGGGGCGTTGATGCCGGCCGGATTGATGAGGTCGAAGTAATCCAGATTGCTGCCACCATGGATTTCCACGCCGCCCGCAGTGACCGTGCCGGCAATGGTCAGGATGGCGCCGACCGGGTCCGGGTCATTTGTGGCGTCCCATGCCTGTCCGCCACGTAGGTCGATCTTGTTCCCGGTGTCGTTTCCACCTTGAATCACGGTGCCGGCGGGCAGCAGCACGTCATCGCCGGCTACCGCGACAATGCTGCCGGCGGGGGCCAGAATTCGCCCGGAGGTCAGAGCTGGAGTTCCGTTGACCGCGCCCAGGAACGTCTGCCCGCCTTCGGGAAGCAGGACAAGGTTCTCGCCGCTCAGCACCGAATCGTGGACGGTCAACATCACGTCGCCACTGGGCGATTGAACCTTGAGCACATGGACAGCGCCGCTGACCTCCAACAGATAGACGCCCGCGTCGGCTTCGGCCACAAGTCGACCGGGGCTCGGCGCGAACTGCTCGATCTGGCGGCCGTCATTGGGGGCCTGACCGGTTCCCGCGCCCAGCAATTCAATGAGGTTTCCGGCGTCACCGATGCGACTGCCGGCCGACGTGGCCAGAACGTCAAGATTCCGCCCCTGAATATCGGCCTGTTCGTCCGAGCCCCACTCCAGAATCGAGCCCTGTTGAGCGATCAGCACCACGTCGCCCAAGCGCGAAAGGACTTGATCGATGTTCAGATGGCCCTGTGTCTCTGTCAGGTAGACGCCATTCGTCGCCAACGCGATGACGCCGCCGGCCGTCCGGTTCGAGGAGTTGATTTCGACGAAGTCGCTCGCCGATCCGATTCCGCCATCGCGTGAGACAAGCGTCACGCTGTTTCCAGTCACCCACGCCGTCGCTCCATAGACGGCCGAGGCAGGGAGTTCGGTATTTACGTCGTAGAGGGAGCCGCC
>JBIKVL010000824.1:0-2927 GCA_044356875.1 Pirellulaceae bacterium
CTTTAAGGCGTATGTCGACCGCAAAGAGGAAGCGTCGATCCTGGACTACGACGACCTGCTGCTATTCTTTCATGGGCTGCTGGACGATCCGCAGGCTGGCGCCCGCATCCGCGGCCGTTTTGAATGCGTGCTTGTGGACGAATACCAAGACACGAACCGTTTGCAGGCGGAGACGTTGCGGTTGCTGAAACCCGAAGGTGTGGGGCTGACGGTCGTCGGCGACGACGCCCAATCGATCTATTCGTTCCGAGCCGCTTCGATTCGCAACATTCTGGATTTCCCCGCGCAGTTTCCGAGCGCGAAGGTCATCAAGCTGGAACAGAACTACCGCAGCACGGCTCCGCTCTTGGCGGCGACGAACGCGGTGATCGCGCCGAGCACCCAGCGGTTCGACAAGCGGTTGTGGTCGACGCGGGCCGAGGGGGCGATGCCGCAATTGGTTCAGTGCATGGACGAAACGGAGCAGGCCGAGTTTCTCGTTCGGCAGGTGCTCGAACATCGCGAACAGGGGCTTGGTTTGAAGCGGCAGGCGATTCTCTTTCGCGCCTCGCACCACAGCGTGTTGCTGGAGGCCGAGCTGGCTCGAGCGCGAATTCCGTTTGTCAAATATGGCGGCTTGAAGTTTGTCGAAGCGGCCCATGTGAAAGACATGCTGGCCTTTCTCCGGCTGGCGGAGAATCCCCGCGACTTGGTCTCGGGCACGCGGGCGTTGATGTTGCTGCCCGGCATCGGACCCAAGCGGGCGCGGCAATTGATGGATACGCTCGTCGAGCACGGCGGCCAGTTTTCCGCCTGGGATTCGGTGCGGGCGCCCGACGAGTGCCGCGAGGTATGGCAGGAACTCACGCGGCTCTTGCGGCGGTTGGCGCGGGATGCGCAGCGTGGTGGAGCAGGCGGGATGGCGGGACCGGATCGTGCGATGGGGGACGGCGCGACGGGAGGCGACGCGAATGGGGGCGGCGCGACGGAAGGCGGCCCGACGGGGGGCGGGTTGGTGGCGCAGGTCGACGCGGTCCGGCGTTTCTATCAACCGTTGCTCGAACAGCGTTACGACAACACGGCGGCGCGAATTCGCGACTTGGAGCAGATGGAGCAGGTGGCGTCGCGTTTTCAGGACCGGCCGACGTTCCTGGCGGAAATCGCGCTCGACCCGCCCAACAGCACCCAGGACTTGGCGAGCGACCCGACGCTCGACGACGAACAATTGGTGTTGAGCACGATTCATTCGGCGAAGGG
The DNA here is from genome assembly GCA_044356875.1 of Pirellulaceae bacterium. GTDB lineage: Bacteria > Planctomycetota > Planctomycetia > Pirellulales > Pirellulaceae > CAIXSC01. The sequence goes on from JBIKVL010000824.1 coordinate 1,237, forward strand.
GCTCGAGTGGGACGCGGTGTATGTGATCCACGCGGCGGATGGAAACATTCCGACCGATTTGGCCACGCGCTCGACGGATGAAATCGAGGAAGAGCGTCGGCTCTTTTACGTCGCGTTGACGCGGGCGAAGAGTTGGCTATATGTGTGCCATCCGCTGCGATACTATCAAGCCAGTCGAGGTATAAGACTGGATCGGCACAGTTTCGCGCAGCTCACCCGGTTCCTTCCGCCGGACATTGTGTCGAGTTTCCAGCGGCGGACGGCGGTCGCCCCTGCCGCCGACCTAAAGAACCCCGACCTGCCAACGCCCGATGAAAAACGCCAGGAGCTCCGTCAACGCTCGCGGGCAATGTGGAACTGAGCGATCAGGCCGCCGGAGGGAGATGGCTAAGTCGTGGACCACTCCGTGGTCCAACGCCCGGCCGGGCCCAAGATCGCCGCTGTCAGAGCGAATGGACTCGGAGCGGAATAGGGTTGGCGGTTTGTGCGGAGGGCGGAAAGCGCGAAGGTAGGACTGCGGACCACGGAGTGGTCCGCGACTTTGGCCCCGCGTCCGGCGAACGCTGCCTCCGGTGAGGACGGGTTATGTCGTGGACCACTCCGTGGTCCAACGCTCGGCCGGGCCCAAGAACGCGGCTGCCAGAGCAGATGGTCTCGGACCGAGAATAGGCGTGGCGGTTTGTGCGGAGGGCGGAAAACGCGAAGCAGGACTGCGGACCACGGAGTGGTCCGCGACTTTGGCCCCGCGTCCGGCGAACGCTGCCTCCGGTGAGGACGGGCTATGTCGTGGACCACTCCGTGGTCCAACGCTCGGCCGGGCCCAAGAACGCGGCTGATCGAGCAGATGGACTCGGAGCGGGAATAGGGCTTGGCGGTTTGTGCATCGAGGCGGAATCGCGAAGCAGGACTGCGGACCACGGAGTGGTTCGCGACTTTGGCCCCGCCTCGCGTTTGTCACCACCGCAACCTCGAATAATCGGGCTAGAATGGGCGACAATTCAGTGATCGCGTCGTGAAAAAAAAGCTCGTCGGCACATCGTCCGCTACGGAAGAGCGTCCTTTGACGAACCGTTCCACACAAGTCACTCCGGCAGCGTCGAACACCATGGCGGTGGGTGAACCGCCGCCTCCGCCCCGGTATGTCGTAGGCATGGATCTGGGGACGACCAACTCCGCCGTCGCCTACGTCGATACCGCCGAGACGCCGTGGCGGGTTCAGGACTTCGCTATCCCGCAACTGGTGGCGCCCGGCCAGATCGAACCGCGCGAGACGCTGCCGTCGTTCCACTATCAACCGTCGTCGGCCGAGTCGTCGGCGGGCGCCCTACGGCTTCCCTGGAGCGGCCGTGCGCCAACCTATGCGGTTGGGCTCTACGCCCGCGAACAGGGAGCCCTCTCCCCCGGTCGCTTGATTTCCTCCGCCAAGTCGTGGCTCTGCCACGCCGGCGTCGACCGCCACGCCGCGATCCTGCCCTGGCACGCGGCCGAGGACGTCGAGCGGTTTTCGCCCGTCGAAGCCAGCGCCGCCTACTTGCGTCATGTCCGCGAGGCCTGGAACTCGCACTTTCCCCGCGAACCGCTCGAGGCCCAGGATTTCGTCCTCACGCTCCCCGCGTCGTTCGACGAGGTGGCTCGCGAACTGACCATCGAAGCCGCCGCATTGGCCGGTTTATCCCGCGTCGTGCTGATCG
>JBIKVL010000826.1:0-2926 GCA_044356875.1 Pirellulaceae bacterium
CGGTCACGCGTCCTAGGGCGTTGCCCTAGGCTACGTTGAGTATGGCCTTCGGCCAAAGATTGGGCGACGATTGACCGCCCGTGAAAACGTGCCGTAGCACTGTTGACGATCGGGTTCCGACCACCCCGCGAAACCGCGACGCAACCTTCTATCCCGCAATTGTTTACGGAACATTGAACGGTATTGGCGGTAAACAATTCGATCCTCGTCGTTGACTGCCGCGTTCTGTTCGTTTCGCCCGGCCGGTTGCGATTGACACAACCGGCCGCCTTTTCTAAAACGCCCGGCCGTCGCGAGGGATCGCGGCGAATCGTTTGCGGATCCTAGCCGTGAACGGCGGTGGGAAATGGAGTTCGCCTCTTTTCAATTATCCGGGGCCCCGCAATGAGCCGTGTTCCGACGTCGCTGAGCTGCGAGCCGCATCGCGGAAGCCTCGATAAAGCCGCCCTGTGGGCCCGCGAGCTGCCCGGCTCTTCGCCCCTTCTGCCTCGATATTCCCTGTTCGGACCGCTGCATTACGAACGGAGCTACGCCTATCCGCTGGTCGTTTGGTTGCATGGTCCCAGGGATAACGAGCATCAATTGCGGCGGGTGATGCCGCATATCAGCCTGCGGAATTACGCGGCGATTGGACCACGGGGGACGGACGCCCAGGCCGCTGGCGTTCCCGGTTTCCACTGGGGATTATCGGCCGAGTCGCTGGCGGTGGCGGAGCGGTCAGTGATGGAATGCGTCGAGGTGGCCAAGCAGCGGTTCCACGTCGACCCGCAGCGGGTGTTTCTCGCGGGGTTCGAATGTGGCGCGTCGGCCGCGTACTACATCGGATTGCGCAATCCGGAACAATTCGCGGGCGTCGCGGCGTTCAACGGACCTTTCCCGCATGGCCAACCAGTCCTGGCGGATCTCCCGCGAGCGCGCCGAATGCCGCTCTTCGTCGCTCATGGCCGCGATTCCAACCAATATCCCATCGCCGGTTTGTGCGATGACCTGCGGTTGTTCCACGCGGCCGGATTGTCGGCCAATGTGCGGCAGTACCCGTGCGGCGATGAGCTGACCACGAAGATGCTCGAAGACCTCGATGCCTGGATCATGGAACTGGTGACGGGGCAGGCGGCGGCGGCGGCCGAATTGCAGGCGGCCCAGAAGCGAAACTAACCCGTCTAGGCCCACGATTGCTCTTGCCCGATTCCCGGAATTTCGCGAAAAGACGCTCAAGTTTTTGGCCAGGACGGCCGGCGGCTGAGCTACCCAACGCGGGAGGAACGGGACTGTGGAGCGAGCCAAGTGGGAAGTGCATGAGCTGCCCGAACATGGTCCGTCGACAACGGACGGTTCGGCGGTCGCGCCCGCGAGGATAAGCTTGTTTTCCCCGACGAACGCGTCCGAGGATCTCGCTGGCAACGCCAGCACGCTCGGCGCGGAAATCGAACGGCTGCTGACCGCCGCTCACGCCGCGCTACGCCAAAACGCGACGCATTCCCCATCGCTCCTGGCATCGCCGACCGATCAAGCGGTGCCCACTCCAATGTCGCTTGAAGCGTCCGTCGCCAGTTCTTTTGAATCGGACGCAGCCGCATCGTCCGCTGACGAACGACGATGCACCGCGTTTCGTTGGCCGCAGTGGAACCGTGGCGAAGAAGGGGATGCGCGTTCGCACCGTCGAGTGGCTCTCGGCCAGGAAATTGACGCTTTCGAACCGACCGCGATTCCCGTGCGGCTGATCGTGGCACGCTTGGCGTCGTCCGCCAGTGTCCCGCAATTGGCCACGTCCGACTCGCTGCTGCCGCTCGCCGACGCGGGGCGAAGCCTCGTCGAAATCCGATGGCAAGGCCAAGTCCGCGCCCGAGGCACGCTCGTCGCGGTCGATGGCCACTTCGGAGTCCGCATCACCGAATTGGTTCCCCCGAACGAAGCCATTCTTTCGTGAATGTCGTATGGCCACCTTAAAACCTCGATTGAATCGATTGCTCCCCGCGCGACCCGGAAGCGTCCTGCCTCTGGCCGCATGGTTGGCAGTAGGAGCCGCAGCCATCAGTGGGTTGGCGGCGGGCACATCGATCGCGCTGGCTCAAACCGGCGCCGAACCCGGCTCTGAACCCGGCGATGTAACCTGGGCGCTCGCGGAGGAACCGTCTGCCGCGGCAGTGGTTCCCGCGAGCTTCTCACGGACAACCGATTCAGCGCCACCGGCCGGGCCGCCAACCGCCCCTCAAGCCACTCCTACGCGTTCCGTCGCCGCCGCGGTAGCGTCGAATACGGTCGTCACCGCGCCGCTGCAGGACGCGCGGGCCGTGAGCGCAGCGGCAGCGATCTCGAGGAACCAAACGGACCACGCGCTAGCACACAAGCCGCTTGCTCTGGCACCCGCGCGACGCCCTTTGTCGACCGATCCGCGACAGGCGGTTGGGGCCTCCGCTGAGAGGAACGGATCGCCCTATCGGATCGGAGGCCCCGGCTGGTTCCTGGCGGTGGCGCTCGTCTTGAGCGGCACGGCCGTCGCCCTGTGGTTCGGTAAACGCGGGAGCCCTTTGCGCCGCGGGAGATTGCCCGACGAAGTCTTCGAGTCGCTTGGCAAGGCGCCGTTGAGCCCGAAATTGGAAGCGCACTTGCTGCGACTTGGTGGAAAACTGGTGCTCGTCGGAGTCCAGGCAGGCGAAGCCCGCACCCTGACGGAAGTGACCGATCCGGTCGAGGTGCAGCGAATCGTCACCGCATGCTCAGCTGCCCAACCATCCAGCATCATCGGCACCATGACGGACGCCGCCGCCGACTGCGGTCCGTTCGCTTCCAGCCCGTCGGCTACCGCATCGTCCAATCCGTCCACTCCCGCCACCTCGTCGGCCCCTTTCGGTTCGACATCCAACGGCGGGGACACCCGGCCCGAACGCTCCCGTGATGGCTCGGCCGGATCCAGCTTCGCGGCCAA
>JBIKVL010000825.1:0-2926 GCA_044356875.1 Pirellulaceae bacterium
CGGCTTGGCTTCGCTCGGCTTGCCCGCCCTCACGTTCTACGCCATCACCAGCTACTCGCTGCACCACTATCTGGCGGTCTTTTTGGTGGTCGTCGCCGTCTACAGCTTCACCACGGCCGCCATGATGGTGCCGGCGATCACCGAGTTTGACATCGCCATGGGGCGGAAGACGAAGAGCGAGGAGTGAGGAGTGCGGAGCGGGGAGTGCGGAGTGAGGAGTGAGGAGTGCGGAGTGCGGAGCGGGGAGTGCGGAGTGGAGAGCGAACTTGTGGCGTTGATTGGGAAAAATGCTGGCAATCGCGATGGCTAGGACGATAAAATTCCGATGTCGCGACGCGGTGCGGGACAGCCGGACGGATCGACCGCAGGGTTCGCGAACTCTTTCTGAAGGCTTACGCTCATGCCTACCTGTCGCTTCGCGGTTCCGCCGCGCCGCTGTGTTGTTCGAAAGGCCGTTGTTCGAAAGGCCGGCGGTCGAATGCGTGGACCGGTGGCGGTAGCGTTTTCGATCGATGGCCGGACCAAGTTTTTGAAGGCGTGCTGGGTGGCGATCGCCCTGGCTGGCGTGCTGTTTCTGGTCGCCTCCGCGGCGGCCCAGCCGCCGTTGGCGGCTCCTTCCGAAGCTGGCGCGGCCGCTAATCTTGGTGCCGGTGGCAACGCGGGCGGGGAATTCGAGGAACTGACCCGCGGCGTGGTTCACGAAGCTTACGCGCAGCCTGTGGTGTTCAATCCGCAAGCCAGCGAGATTGTGAACCAAGAGCCGCCGCAGCCGATCGAGGAGTTGCCCCCCGAGGAGAAGCCGGCGGGCGACAACGTCGAGTGGATCCCGGGCTATTGGAGCTGGGACGACGAGGAAAGCCACTATGTTTGGGTGAGCGGTATTTGGCGGGCGGTGCCGCCAGGGCTGGATTGGGTCCCCGGCTACTGGTCGACCGTCGAGGGTGGTCACCAATGGGTCTCGGGCTTCTGGCGGGCCGAGCAATCCGAGGAACTGGAATATCTTCCCGAGCCGCCGGCGAGCGTCGAGCGGGGACCGTCGCTCGCGCCGCCTTCGCCGGACCATGTCTGGGTCTCGGGATGTTGGACTTGGCTGGATAGCCGATACCTCTGGCGTCCCGGGTACTGGGTGGTTTGCCGTCCTGGCTGGGTTTGGGTTCCCGCTCGGTTCGTTTGGACGCCGTTTGGCTTCCTGCATGTCGACGGCTATTGGGACTACGCGTTGCCGCGTCGCGGCGTGATCTACGCGCCGATCTGGTTCCCCCGCGGTCATCTCGCGGGCCGCCATTACCACTACACGCCTCGCGTGGTCATCGACGTGAACGTGTTTGCGATGCACATGTTCTGTCGGCCGTCCCGCAGCGTGTACTGCTTTGGCGACTACTACGAAGCCCGCTACTTCGAACGCGGTATCTATCCGGGCTACGCCTACCACATGAGCCGCTACGGCTACGATCCGCTCTTCGCCTACCACCGCTGGGAGCACGTGCGTACCGAGCCCGATTGGCATGAACGGGTGCGGGCCGAATACCGCCATCGCCGCGACCACGCCGAAGATCGTCCGCCCCACACCGTCATCGCCGCCCGCGAATTGGCCGCCCGTGAACTGGCCGCCCGCGGTGCCGCTCGGCCGGAAATCCAAAACCTGCTGCTCGCCACCTCGCTGACCGGTTTGGCAAAACGTCCGGAACTCGGATTCAAGGTGGAAACGGTCAGCCAACAGCGGCGGAACGAACTGCAAGCCGAACTCGCCCGGTTGAATGCGATCCAAGACCGCCGTCGCGAAGTGGAACTGCGGCAGGCCCGCGAACTGGCCGAGCAGCGGCTGCGCGACTCCCGCGAACGTATCAACCGCGAAATCGGGAAGAAGGGCCCGCCCGACCGGCTGACGACCCCGGGACGCGTCATCATTCCCGGACAACCCGGCGGTCCCGGCACGGTGCTGGGCGACTTGTCGGGCCAACGCCGCGATGAGATTGGCAAGGGGCGACCCCACTCGCACAAAGTCAACCTCTTCGGCGATTCGCTGGCAATCGCTCCAAAAGATCGAGACGGAGAGCGTGGCGAACCGGGGAAGCCCGCCGTCACACTGCCAGGACTCGGCAAGCCAGACTTCGGCAAACCCGAAATTGGAAAGCCAAACTTCGGCAAGCCAGAGATTGGTAAGCCCGAGATTGGCAAGCCAGAGATTGGCCGACCCGGCCTGGGAAGGCCAGATCGTGACCGACCGGAGAAGGGGAAACCGGAAATCGGACGACCAGCTCTCGTGCGCCCCGGTTTGGGAAAACCGGAGAGTGGCAAGCCGGAGAGTGGCCCGCCGGACTTAAGTAAGCCGGATCTTGGCAAGCCAGACGCTGGCTCGCCGGACGCTGGCAAGCCGGAAGTGGTCAAGCCAACGCTTCCAGGATTGCCCGAAGGGCGAGAACCCGGAGCCGGGATCGAGTTGCCGAAGTCTAAATTGAACCGCCAGCGGCGGACCGTCGCTCCCGAGTTCGCTCCGCCTCCGCGTCCCGAGTCGCCTCGGCCAGATCCGCGGACGGTCGATCCGCGGGCCAACGAACCGCGGCGGGAACCGCCCCGAGTGATCATGCCGTCGCGACCGCCAACCGGAGCCACCGACGGCGCCCGTGATGCCGCTCGTGACGCGGTTGGCAAAGCGGCCGCGGATCGCGAACGCCGCGAGCAGGCCGTGGAGGAGATGCGACGCAACAACGCGAAGCGGGTCGAAGACTTGCAAAAACAGTTGCGCGAGCGGCAAGAAGCGATCAAAAACCGCGGTAAGGAACCGCCTCGCGTCACGATTCCCCGTCCTGAGCCGCCCCGTCCTGAGCCGCCCCGTCCCGAACCGCCTCGCCCTGAGCCGCCCCGTCCCGAGCCGCGACGTGGAGGAGGGCCGCGACCGAATCCCCGTGCCGAGCCGCCTGCTGGC
>JBIKVL010000827.1:0-2924 GCA_044356875.1 Pirellulaceae bacterium
CGCATAACAGTTTGCCGTTGGCGTCCGCGAGCGCGGTGACGCGAACCACGACGGGCCCCGAGGCGACGCCTGGGGCTCGCGATCCCTGGGTGTCGTAGCGGCCATTGGCGATATTGGCGATGCCTTGGGCACCCGAGTTTCCTTTGGAGGCGTCGGGGGTGAACAGCACTTCGCCGAAGTTCACAGGTTGTCCCGCGAAGGTGATGCGGCCGGAGACGCGATGGCGTTCCTGCGAGTCGCCACCGCCACACCCCGCAGCGGCGACCAGCATTGCCACCATCCACGCTCCGAACAGCCCTCGTCTCGCAGCCGCCATCGTGCCCCGCATGGTTCGCAACTCCCTGAAAAACGTCTCGATGAAACGAACAACTTCCGGCCGAAGTCGCTCAATAGTTGGCGACTACTTCGCCACCGCTGCGACTGGCCAGTGGTAGCAGGACTCGGTTCAGATCGATCGTGCGGCTGAGGAACCGCGTGCTGCCGTCGGCCAGAGTGACCATGCAGCCGCCGGGATGGTTGCTTCCCATGCTGATGCTGTTGTAGTTCCCGCCGCCGTTGTAGCGGACGACGTTCATGGCGTTTTGAACGTTTTTGGCCGCCGTAGAATCGTTGTTCCAAGCGATTCCGCGGGTCCACGATCGATAGGAGCCGGGCGACGCCTCCAAACCTTTCCAACTCACCTCGAACACCATCAGCGTGTTCGAGGTGCCATCCAGGATATCGGCGATTTTCACGCCGACTGGTTGGGCCGGGTTGGCCGACACCACAGACGGGTGCATCGGCAGCACGCCGTCGCAGGCGAGCAGTCCTTGACCAGAGGGGTTGAACGGGTAGGCGCCGCCCGTTTGCGGATTCGTGCCGATCGGCCCCATGTTGCCGACGTAGTGCGTCGTGTACGCGTTGCCAAAATTGGTGATATTGTCGATCGTGCTGCTGGAACGCTGCTCGATGCCGCTCGGACAGAGAAAGCCTGCTATCCGGTACTGCCCCATGACGCGATTCGCGTTTTGGCCCGCGGCGTAGGAAGCGGCGTTCGGCAACACTAGGTCCGCGAGCGCCGACTGTTCCACCTGCGCAAGGATCCGGGCCAACCAACTGACGCCGGTGTTCCCGCCGGGCGAGACATGCGGTGGGAACGAGCCTTGGACATCATGGAAGTTGTGCAGAGCCAGCCCGAGCTGTCGCATGTTGTTGCCGCAACTCATCCGCCGCGCAGCCTCTCGAGCGGCTTGGACGGCCGGCAGCAGTAGAGCGACAAGCACCCCGATGATGGCGATGACCACCAATAGTTCCACCAACGTGAATCCCGCGTGGTGCGCGCGGCGACCTCCAGCATTTCCAGAAATCATGGAAACAACCCCTGGCCAATGGGCCGGTGAGACAAGAAATAATGACGAGAAGACCGGACGAAAAGAGCCGAACGAAATGAGCCGAACCAAAACGAGCCAAACAAAAACGAACGGGGACAGCGAAGATGCCATTTCCCAGTCGGCCCGTTAACATAACGGTTATGTTTACACCGAAGCAAGCCAGCAATGGATGAAAGCACGCCCATCCGGCGGTGGGCTCAGCCGGAGGCCCGCCTGTTCAGAGACCCGCCTGTTCGAGCATCGATACGATTTGAATTCCAGAACTGGCTTGGACCATTAGCCCTGCGATGAACACCGAACTCAATCCGTACGCCGCTCCCTCGGTCGCCGCCTTTCTGCCTGGGGGAGCGGTAAGCGCCGAATTGCCGTTCGTCGTTCGCGCCGTGGAGCCCGCCCTGCTCCGCCGGCGGTTTGTGCTCGACAGAAACGGGCAGGAATGGCTGCTCGAATACAGCGGACGCGGCATCCGCGACACGATCCGCGTCAATGGTCACCCTGTCGTGCGAAAGATCGCCTGGGTCTGGTTCGTGCCGCGATTCAGCTTTCCGCTCGATGGCTTGCCCGCCACGATCGAGGTGGAGATCTCGCCGCTGCTCGCCATCCGCCGCTTCGAATTGACGGTGGACGGCCGTTCGATCTATCGCGAATTCGTCAAAAGCAGTTCCCGCACGGCAAGGATGCTTTGAGGGTGCCGATGCACGTGGGTGTGCGTGGCGGGCACCACGATTTCGGAATCCGCATCGGCTAGTTGAGCACTGCGGAACGGCACGATTCCATCCCCCGCGCCGGCGATCCGCCGCAGCACTCCGCCTTCCTCCAAGAGGCCGACGATATTGTGGTACTTGACCCACGGCGCGCGGGGCGTGCCTTCGAGCACTCGGAACAGCGGACAATCGGGCGCCAGCGAATCGATGCTGGTGCGGATCGAGAGGAGCTGCGAATCGCGAAAGTAGCCCGGGTTGTCCCGTTCCAGCCCGCGAAAGTTGGAAGCCAGCTTGAACGGCATATCGATCAGCTTTTGCCCAAGCCACCGCGTGTATTCGTTCGCGAAATCGCTCCCGTGATGTGGCGTGCCGATGGTCACCACGCACGCGACCGACGGATTGGGGGCGAAGAACGCGATCCGCGACAGTTCGCCCTTCACCGCCGGCTCCGCCTTGAGCTCGTCGAGCGGCTTGTCGGACACTAGCCGCCACAGGCGGTCGCCCATGTCGAGCGTTTGCATCAGCGACACCAATCCGCCCATGCTGTGGCCAACCAGCACGGTGCGTTTGAGCGGCTCCGCGGCGTTGTCGGGGTCGAGTGTCTGCTGCACGTCCCGCAAGTCGTCGCGGAAGTCGGCGGCGGAAACCCAGAACGGCTGCCCCGTTGGATACAAATAAAACCAGAATTGATACCGCTCGCGCAGCTCGGGAACCGCCCGCAAGTCGTTGAACATCTCCATCCACGTCATCGGACTGGACCATAGTCCATGCACCAGGATGACCGGAATCTTCCGCGGATCGAACGGCTCGAGCAAATACACTCGCGAAACACGCTGCGCCGCGGGCGTGT
>JBIKVL010000050.1:0-10561 GCA_044356875.1 Pirellulaceae bacterium
ACCACGGAGTGGTCCACGACATTGGCCCGTCGCGAGCGTCAAGCCGCTTGATGAGAACGAACGCTGGGGCTAAGTCGCGGACCACACCGTGGTCCGCAGCCGGGTTTCCGCAGTGGCAAACGCCAACCCCGCAGGCCTCATTCGAAGACCGCCGTTCACTGTCGAGCGAGCAAGCCGTCAAGCGGTTATGACAGGACCGCGTTGTTGAGTGGCATGCCAAGAGCCGATGGAGTAGTCCAGCGGGCCTATTTCCATCGAGCTACCTTTTCTTTCAGACGTCAAAATGCTGAATCTGTTGGCACGGAGCAGGGCTACTCGCACTTTTTTCTTTTTGAATACCACTAATCCATTGCTGGATTCTGTCCATCTCCCCCCGTGACGCAAGGCGATTTTGCATTCCGCGAGCTTGAAGAATCTGCTTGAGACGCGTGTCCACCTCGATGGTTACCTGTGGACTACCGTCCCGACGTAAGGAGAAAATACGAGACGTCCCTGCGATGCATTTTCCCGCGTAGGTCGCGACACAGTGGTGCAGCGTCGCCCCTTCCTGAATCAAATCCGTCAAAGTGCAAAGCTCGATGATTTCCCAGTTCTTCTCATCTGCCCCGGTCCACTGGCGATCCCAGCCTTTGGCATTCCAGACTATGCTCCCCCTAAGTCCATAAGAAGATGCTAGCGATGCCAGTCTCTCCAGCGCCCAGGCATGTCGTATCGCCAAAAGCCGGTCATGGTAACGCCGAGCAGCGTTGGCGGCAGAGGCGGCGGTACGACCACGCCATCGAAATAGAGCAGGGTGCTTTCGGTACTTGTTCCACTTCGATTCGTCGTTGTCGGCGTGACGGAACGCATGATCTACGCTCCTCCCAAGTTCTCGATGCTTCTCCGTGTGCATGTGGACCGCCCAAGCAAGAATCTCGTCTGCTTGAACGTCACTGAGGTGTTCGTCATGCTGTACGAACCAAGCGACGGTATCCCGAAAGAAATCGAGAAACGGCCACGGCATTTCAATAGGGTTTTCGGCAAACGCCGCATTCCTCGCCAGTCGTAATACCAGTCGATCGCTCGCACCAAGCCGTTTGGCTTCGGCGGCCATCGTTGCCACGGAAGGGTTTCGCTGATGTTCCGGAATCAATGCCCACGGAACCTCAACGAGATGTTTTTGAAAACCTTTTGTTAACTTCGGATGGCGGTTACGAAGATTCAGACCTTGTCCGATCATGACGGTCCAGAATTGCCACCTGCAGCCTTGATCAATAGCGTGATCCAAGGTTGTCCACTGATCGTAGAGGAATTCAGGCACCGGATCCAATGCAAATAGATAATCAATTAGACTTTTCTTTGTGGATCCGGTGAAGGAGCTCAAGTCTCGAATCCAGAATTTTGAAAACAAAAAGACGAGGCCTAACCAGTCAAGATCGACATCCGTTTTGCCAGCATTTCTCTGTTGAATCACAAATTCCCTAATACATGCCGGCGCCTTTCCCTCCGGGAGATACTCAGCGATCAAACTGCCGCCGACAGAATGAGTACCATCGGCGTGCTCGTCTTCAAATAAAACGTGCGACGCGCTGAAAAACGACCTCAGCTGACTCGACAAGTCCGCGGTAAGATTGACGGTAGCTGAGTCTTCCTGGTCGATTCCCGCCTCGGATTGACGCTGCCCATTGTCCTCGATCAATAGCGCTGTCGACTGCCAAATATGCCGCACTTGCCGCTTGACATTTACCAGCTCCACCAACTCGTAATCGCCGTCGGCCGGATAGCATCGGGGAATGCAACCAATGCAATCGTCGGACCTATGACAATAGATCCAAGCCATGTCTTCAAATTTATAAGGATCCGACCAAAGCGCAGCTGGCTTGCTCCCGTACTTCTTTAACTCCCGTGACCAGTCGGACGCCTGTTTTTCTATCTTATAATTGACTTGCGCAGCAATCGCACGCTTCGCATAGGCTTGCTTGGCCGGTGGGAGCGATTTACGTTTTTGTCGGGACATCGTTGTCAACTAAGCTAGAATACGTTGGAGCTTGCTCATACACTCGCTTCCGCTGTTCTGTTCTTCATGGTGATTAGGCCGTCCTTGGAAACGGTCCCAAGATCGCTCTGTCCGACCGGGGCTCGCGGGTCCCGATAGCCTGGTTTTTCATGTCACCGCCCTAGGCCATTTTCGCTGAAAAGTCGACAGGCGACAAAAATCGCGAATCTCCATGTTTTTACACGGAGTTAGGCACGGTACCCGTTCGTGGGTGAGTCCCGCGATTCAGAGTCGTTTGCCCCGAATCGAGCCATTTGGGTGCGTGATGGTCATCAAACGCGTCCCGTGGTTCGGCTGCGTGAGACGTTGGCTTAAGCGCGAACTCGGGGATTTTATTAGGTCGAAACGCAAAGGCCCGCTGGGGTGAGCCAGCCGGTCTGTTTTCATCGAGCTACCTCTCGGCGCCCGCATCAGTGGAGGCGGCGGGAATTGAACCCGCGTCCCGTTGTATTTCCATGCGCACTTCTACGGGTGTAGTCGACTCTTTGTATTTCGCCACCAGGGTCCCGTGCCGACGCGGTGCCCCGATGACTAGCCAGAGACGTTTTTTAGCCGCGACCGTTTCCGGCGTGGATCGCGACGATCTGGATTTGACAACTGACTTTTGGGCCTCTCCAGCTAAAGCCCGCAATCAGTAGCTACCTATGTTAGGCGGCTAGAGCGAGGTTACCCTCGGCACTTACAATGTGGTCAGCTTTTAACGTGGCCAACTGACCAACCACGACACGCCATGCGCACTTCAGTCTACCCGGTCGATTCCAATTCGCCCCCTTAGTAACTCGTAAGCACCCATCCACAATCCCGCGAGCCCTCTGGACTCCACTTCGTCGCTCGACTCTGCTTCGTCCCCGGAATCCACTCCGTCGCCTTGATCCGCTCCGTCGCCCGACTCCGTTTGGACCATTAGCATCCTATCCGGCTGGTCACGTTCTGACAACAAACTCGGGGATTTCCTTTGTTTTTCTTCGACGATGGGCTGCGGATCCTTGAGCTCGATCTCGCTGTCGACGCCCGCCAACGCCAGCCCCGGGGCTTCATTTCCCACGCCCACTTCGACCACCTCGCGCCCCACGAACTGGCGTTCTGCACACCCGCCACCGCCTGCTTCTACCGCCGCCGCGTGGGTGGCGAACGGCTCGTTCACGAACTGCCGTTTCGTCAGCCGTTCATTTGGAACGACCACCAACTGACCACCTTTCCCGCCGGTCATATTCTGGGGTCGGCCATGCTGCTCGTCGAATCCCCAAGGCACCGATTGCTGTACACCGGCGACTTCCGACTCCGACCCGCCGCTACCGCCGAAGCCGCAGATCCGCCCCGCGCCGACTATCTCGTCATCGAAGCCACCTTCGGCCTCCCTAAGTATCGAATGCCGCCGCGCCGACAGTCCGTCGATCAGCTGACCGGCATCCTCCACACGGCGATCCAGGCCGGTCGAGTGCCCGTGATCTACGCCTATGTGCTCGGCAAGGCCCAAGAAATCACGCGAACGCTCGTCGATGCCGGCTTCCACATTCGCCAACACCCGGCGATCTACAAGCTCAGCCGCGAATACGAGTCGTTCGGCTGCCCGCTCGGCCAGCCCCACTACGACGAGTACGCGTCAGGTTCGACCGCTGACCCGATTGAACCGCCAAAGGAGCGCGGCCACCCGCGGCCCGAAGTGCTCGTCTTCCCCCCGCCTGGCCATCGCTGGGGTGGCCCCACCTTGCCAGCCGATTGCCTCACGATCGCCGTTACGGGCTGGAGCCTAGACCCGCAGTACCGCTTCAAAGCGGGCGTCGATTACGCGGTGCCGTTTTCCGATCACGCCGATTTCGATGAGCTGCTCGAATGCGTCGAACGCGTCGCGCCGCGGCAAGTCTACTGCTGGCACGGCCAGAGCCGGTTTGTCGACGAACTCCGCGACCGCGGCTGGGATGCTCATTGGCTCCCCAGCGTCCGCCGCCCGCGCCCTTCCTCGACCGCCCGCCAAACACGGCTCTTTTGATTAGTTGTCAGTTGTCAGTTGGCAGTTGGCAGCGATCAGCTATCCGCCTTCCGCCTTCCGCCTCAAGCCTCAAGCCTCAAGCCTCAAGCCTCAAGCCTCAAGCCTCCCCTACGCCTTGGCCTTCGAACGCGACTCGCGGAGGCCGCGACTGAGGATGTCGCGGAGCAGCGGCGAGTAGTCTTCGTAGCGGGCTTGGTCGGGGGCGTCGCCGGCATGCTGGAAAATGGCGTCTCGGGGCTTTTTGCCGAGCGCGATCAGCGTCGAGCTGACCGTGCCTTTTTCCGGTCCACGCACCACCATGCTCGGACGGTCCGGCAAGGCGGCTGGCCGCGCGAAAACCTTGCTGGCCACGGCCAGGAACTTGACGGGCGAATCAAGCGTTTGGAGGGTCAACAGGCGTCGCGCCAACTTGCCGCGTTCGTCGCGGTGGTCGTTCACGTCCAGGTTGCCGACGATACTGAGGCCATCTTCGAGCTCGACGGCGTCCAGCTCGTTGCCGGCTTGCACCACCCAGCCGCTATCGCCGTCGGCGCACACGAAGTTGACACCGGCGTAGGCGTTGGTGGAAAGCTCGTCCATGGCCTTGTTGACCGCCTCGCGAGCCGACCCGCAGCGGAGCAGTTCACGGCAGAGCACACCCCGTGAACGCGGGGCAGGTGACACGCCCGTTTT
Source organism: Pirellulaceae bacterium (assembly GCA_044356875.1). Lineage (GTDB taxonomy): Bacteria > Planctomycetota > Planctomycetia > Pirellulales > Pirellulaceae > CAIXSC01. The sequence continues at coordinate 4,698 of JBIKVL010000050.1, forward strand.
GGACCGATTGCAGGCGGCGACGAGCAGTCCGTGTTGGTTGACCCCCAGCCACGTGCCGCCGGCCTCCTGGTCGACCCCGCACAAAACGCGGGGCTTCCCCGACTGGATCGCCGGCACCGAACTGGCCCGGTCGTAACGCTCGTCGCGGTTCATGGCCACAAGAATCGGGGCCTCGGGGACCAACCGATATTGAATGGCGAGAATGCACATTGATCAAAGTTCTTCCGTGCTAAGCCTTTCGCGCCGTCTATCCAGTCGGCGGACACCCGCCTGGTCGCCCGGCGCCGTCATGAATTTAGTCCCAATGTATTCTTTGAACGCTTCCCATGACACCCCTAGGATGGGGCGAGTGGATCACGAGAGCGCCGTCGCTTCCGGTTAGGAAAAATCGCCGAGCGGCCACTTGAGCCGGTCGAAGCGTCCGCCTATCGTGCTCGCTCGGCCGTAAGTCGCGTTTTGTTCGCGGTTTTCGATCATCCTATACGACGGGACACACGGCCCTCCCACAGCATGAAAAATTTGGTCCGTCGGCGGCTCGCAGGGGGCGCGGCGGCGAGCGTGACAGAACTTCCCTAGAAGTCTTCCTGAGAAGGTGCGAGGCATGAATCGAGCGGCGAGTGGTTCGCCTGTGCGGGTGGCGATCATCGGGGCGGGCAAGGTCAGCGACTATCACCATGTGCCGGCGATCCGGCTGGATCCCCGCGCGACGCTGGTGGCCGCCTGCGATGCGTCCGAGGAGTTGCTGCGGCAGCGGCGGTCGGATTGGGGCATCGATTACGTTACGACCGACTACGAGCGGATTTGCAGCGATCCGAATATCGACGCGGTGGTGATCGCGACGCCCAACTTCACGCACAAGCCGATCGCGGTCGCGGCGGCCCTTGGCGGCAAGCACATCATGTGCGAGAAGCCGCTCGGATTGAACGCCGCCGAAGTGCGGGCGATGTACCATGCGGCGCGGGACAACCGTGTCGTCCATATGACGGCGTTCACGTACCGTTTCGCGCCGTCGATGCGGTACCTCAGCCATCTGGTCAAATCGGGCGCGATTGGCGAGCCGCGGCACTTCCGCAGCCAACGCTTCCTCGACTGGCCGGAAACCAGTTGGGGATGGCGGCAATATAAAGCGCAGGCCGGGGCGGGCGATCTGTTCGACATGACCATCCACCGCATCGACTTCGCGATCGACTTGATGGGGCCGGTCGAACGGATCTGCGGCGCGGTCGCCCGGTTCGCTCCGCGCGATCGCACGGTGGACGGCAAGCCATGCCCGCCCTCGGAAGTCGATGATTGGTCATGCTTGATTGGCGAATTTCAAAACGGGGCGACCGGCGTTTGGGAAGGCACCACGTTGGCGAAGGGCTACGAGTTCAAAGGGTTTGGCCATGAGTGGGCCGAAGTCAACGGCTCGGAGGGTTCCGCCGTCTATCGCCTGCACATGCCCAACCAAATCATGCTCGGCAAGACCGGCTCGGACCTCGCGCCCGTGGACGTGCCAGCGGAGTTCCTCAAGCCGTCGGGCAGTCCGCGGGATCCGAGCGTCGGCGAGCCGGCGACCGTGTTCCGCTACGACCTGATGTGGGAATTCATTTCGGCGATCACCGAGGGGCGGGATGCGGTGCCGAGTTTCCTCGATGGCTTGCGAGCGCAAACAGTCGCGGACGCCTGCCTGTCGTCCCACGAGCGGCGGACCTGGATCGACATTCCTGAAGAACCGCGTTGATTTCCGGCAGCGGTGGCGACCCGCTCCGGCTCAACTCCCCGGAATCGTCGTGTTGGCGTACACTAACGCGCGTACGGGCGGTGGCGTGTTCGAGGTTTGCGGGAAGGTGACGGAGCGGTATGGCGGCAATTCCGGATAAGGAGGAGCGGCTCGACGAATCCCTGGCGACGACCGGCAGGTTGCATTCGCTGATGGGAGTGCAGTTGTTGGCCGTGGGAGCGGCGTTGCCGCCTCAGCGGGTGACGAACGAGGATCTTGTCGCGATCGGATGCGACGCCGATTGGATCCGCAAGCGCACGGGCATCGAGGAGCGGCGGCACGCGGCACCGGGCACGGGAGCAAGCGAACTCGCGACGCTTGCGGCGGAACGGGCTCTCGAGCGGGCCGGCGTGTCGGCGGCGGAGATCGATTTGATCGTCGTCGCCACCGCGACGTCCGACACTTTGATTCCGTCCACGGCCTGTCTCGTGCAGCGGCGGTTAGGCTGCGTGGCGCCGGCGATGGACTTGAACGCCGCCTGTTCCGGATTTGTGTACGGATTGGTGACGGCTGCGCAGTTCGTGAAGAGCGGCTGCAGCCGCCGGGCGCTTTTGATCGGCGTCGACTTGATGTCGCGGACGGTGAATCCCCGCGATCCCAAAACCTATCCCCTGTTTGGCGACGGCGCGGGCGCGGCGATCCTGGCGCCGGGCGAGCCCACTCAAGGACTGCTTGCATACGCCCTCGGCGCCGACGGCAACGGCGCGGAATTGCTCTGCATTCCCGGCGGCGGTTCCCGCGAACCGCTCGATCCCGAGCGGCTCGCCGGAGGCCGCCAATATCTGTCGATGTCAGGCAGGCCGATCTTCAAGTGGGCGGTCCGCTTGATCGCCGACTCGATCCGCGACGTGTTGCGGCATGCCGGCTTGGGCGCCAACGATGTCCAGCATGTCGTCCTGCATCAAGCTAACCGGCGAATCCTCGAGGCGGCCTTCGAGTCGCTCGGGTTCCGCTCGTCGCAGGCCGTGGTGAACATCGAACGCGTGGGAAACACGTCGGCTGCCAGCATTCCGTTGGCGTTGGAAGAGGTGGCCAGCGCCGGTCGGATCGCCCGAGGCGACGTCGTGTTGCTATGTGGCTTCGGCGCGGGACTGACTTGGGGCACCGTGCTGCTACGTTGGTAAGTCGCCGGTTCCATTCAATCGAAGATCAAGTTCGCAAGTCGAACCGCTATTTAGCAAAAGAGGGGAGTCGCTTCGATGAAACGTCTACCGACGCGCGGCCATGTGAAAGAGGGCGACACGTGGGATCTGTCGAGCCTTTTCAAGGAGGTATCGGAGTGGGAGGCGTTGTATCAACGTCTGGAGTCCGACATCCCCAAGTTTGAAACGTACCGCGGCCGGCTGGCCGAGGACGCGGCGACGCTCGCCGAGTGCCTGCGGTTCGACCTTGAATTCGACCGCGCCTGCGATCGCCTGGGCACCTACGCGTTCCTGCGGTCGGCCGAGGACCAAGCGAACAGCGATTCGCAGCGGATGGTGGGCCGGTTCCAGAACCTGTCGACCAGGGCGGGCCAAGCGGCCAGCTTTATGTCGCCGGAGATCCTGGCGATTCCGGCCACGAAGATCAAGCGTTTCCTCGCCGCCCCGGAAATGGCGCCTTACAAACTGCATTTGGAACGCAAGCTGCGTTACAAGCCGCATACGCTCTCCGACAAGGAAGAAAAGCTGTTGGCGATGCAAGGCGAAATGGCGCAAGCGGCGGGCAAAGCGTTCCGCCAGTTGCTCGACGCCGACATGAAGTTCGGTTCGATCGACAACGACAAGGGCCAGAAGGTCGAACTGAGCAACGCGAGCTTTTCGCAATTCCTCGTGTCGCCCAATCGGACCGTGCGGAAGACAGCGTTCCATCAGTTCTACGAGCAATTCGCGGCCCACGAAAACACCTTGAGCGCCACGCTAGCTGGCTCGATCCAGAAAGACGTCTACTACGCGAAGGTCCGCGGTTTTTCCAATTCGCTCTCCGCGTCGCTCTTCGCCGACGACGTGCCGGTGTCGGTGTACGACAACTTGATCGCTTCCGTGCATAAACACTTGCCGACGCTGTACAAGTTCTACGAGCTGCGGCGGCGGAAGATGAAACTCAAGGAAATCCACCATTACGATACCTATGTACCGATCCTGGCCGACCTTGAGAAAAAGCATTCGTGGAAACAGGCGTCGGACCTGGTCGTGGAATCGCTCGCGCCGCTCGGATCCGAATACACCGAGGTTCTGGCGAAAGGCCTGCATGGCCGCTGGTGCGACCGCTATCCCAACCAAGGCAAGCAGAGCGGGGCGTTCAGCAGCGGGACGTACGACAGCGATCCTTATATCCTCATGAACTATCGTCCCGACGTCTTTAACGATGTCTTTACTCTGGCCCACGAAGCGGGCCATTCGATGCACTCCTATTATTCGGCGAAATCGCAGCCATACCAGTATTACGGCTACGCGATCTTCGTCGCCGAAGTCGCCAGCACGTTCAACGAAGAGCTGCTCAGCCACCATCTCTTGTCGCGAACGACCGATCCGCGCGAACGGGCTTATTTGATCAATCGGGCGATCGACGACATTCGTGGCACGATCTTCCGACAGACCATGTTCGCCGAATTCGAACGAACGACGCACGCGATGGTGGAAGCGGGCGAGCCGCTCACCGTGCAAGCGATCAAGGCGGTCTATCAAGGGCTGCTGGAACGGTATTTCGGGCCGCAGTTCGCGATCGACAAGGAACTGTCGCTGGAATGCCTTCGTATTCCGCATTTCTATCGCTCGTTTTACGTCTACAAGTACGCCACGGGCCTCTCCGCCGCGATCGCGCTCAGCCAACGCGTGTTGGGAGGCGGCCCCCGCGAGCTGAACGACTACTTGAGCTTCCTCAAGTCCGGCTGTTCCAAATTCCCCCTGGAACTGCTCCGGGACGCCGGCGTGGACATGGCAAGCCCGACCCCAGTCGACACGGCGTTGACGCATTTTGGCCGCTTGGTGGATGAATTGGCGTTGCTCTTGAAGTAGCCTATCTCAGGCGCCTCGAGGCGTTCCAGATGGCGTTCCAGATGGCGTTCCAGATGGCGTTCCAGATGGCGGACGCCAGTCAACGGCGGGCGGAGCCCCGGGGCGTTAGGCGGCAAGTTTGACTGGCGGTAGATCGAGCGGCGAATCGCCCGAGCGGCTAACGACTCGGGCGGCGGGCGAATCACAAGGAGCAAGCGATGGCGAATGTCGATCGGCGGCGATTCTTAGGCGTATCGGCGGCGGCCGGCTTGACCGGCGTGGCGCTCGGAGTGGCTCGACATGCCGACGCGGCTCCGAAGGGGTCGCAGATGGCGTTCGGCCTCGTGACTTATATGTGGGGCGCCGACTGGGATTTGCCCACGCTGTTGGCGAACTGCCGTGAAACCAAGGTGTTGGGCGTAGAACTCCGCACGACGCACAAGCACGGCGTCGAGCCATCGCTCGACGAACGCCAGCGGTCAGAGACCCGCAAGCGGTTCGCCGACAGCGGCGTGACGTTCGTCGGCATCGGCAGCAACGAACGCTACGATCAGCCGGACAAGGCGCAGCTCGCGAAAGCGATGGAGGCGACCCGCGAGTTCATTCGGCTGAGCCACGACGTGGGCGGCACCGGCGTGAAGGTCAAGCCCGACACTTTCCACAAAGACATTCCCCGGGAGCGGACGATCGAGCAGATCGGCAAGTCACTGCAGGAGCTGGGGGAATACGGCGAGGGTTTCGGCCAGCAAATCCGGCTGGAGGTTCATGGCCAATGCGCTGAATTGCCGACGATCAAAGCGATTATGGATATCGCCAAGCATCCCAATGTGGCTGTTTGCTGGAACTCGAACCCGACCGATTTGAAGGGCGAGGGGCTGGAGCACAACTTCGGCTTGGTGAGTGGCCGGTTCGGCGAAACCTGCCATATCCACGAGCTGGAAACGACCGAGTATCCGTGGGAAAAACTGTTCCGGCTGCTGGTGGCGATCGACTATCGCGGCTGGCTGTTGCTGGAGGCGGCGAGCAAGCCGGCCGATCGGGTCGCCGCGCTCGCCAAGCAACGGACGCTCTTCCAGGAACTGCTCGCGAAGTGTCAAAAGGCGTAGTTCCCAGCGTGTTTTCCGGCG
>JBIKVL010000051.1:0-10546 GCA_044356875.1 Pirellulaceae bacterium
GTCCCAATTGGCCCAATGGCGCGACACGTCCGACAATGCGGTTGTCGTCAAATTCGCCGTGGAAATGGGCACGCCGGACCGACTGCAACTGATGTACGTGCTGACCTGCGCGGATCTGGCGGGGGTTGGACCGAATGTGCTGACCGACTGGAAGCTGCGTCTACTGACCGACCTGTATCTGCGGACGCTCGGGCACTTGGCCGGCGACCCGCAAGACAATTCCGGCCGGGAATCGCTCGCCCGCAAGCGGCAAGAGGTGCGTGGGTTAACGCGGGTCCGCGATGCCGATGCCTGGTGGGACCGCCATCTGCACGCCTTGCCACGCTCGTATCTGCTCCACCGGGACTCGGGGCGTATCGTCGTCGAACTGGAGCGTCTTCGGACGCTTGACCGCCATGACGCGGTCGCCTGGGCGCAGTTCGATTCGAAGCCGCGCACCACGGAGTACACCGTGGGCACCTACGAGGATATCGCGCCCGGGATCTTCCATCGGCTTACCGGAGCTCTGACCAGCCACGGACTGCGGATTCTCTCCGCCGAAATCAATACGCTGGCCGATGGGCTGGTGCTGGACCGCTTCGTCGTGGAAGACCCGCATTACGCGGATGAGCCGCCGCCGGACCGTTGCGCCGAGGTCTCGCGTTCGCTCGTCGCCTCGCTGAAGGACGTCTCGGGACAGGGCCCCGCATTCCGCAAGGTGTGGGGCGGCAAGGAGCGTCCGTCGGCGGACGAACTGCAGCGGAATCCGACCGTCGTCCGAATCGACACGCAAACTTCCGACCGCTTCACCATTATCGACGTGTTCGCGCTCGACCAAATGGGCCTGCTGTACGCGATCACGCGGACGCTCTTCGAACTCGGATTGTCCGTTGGGGTCGCCAAAATCGGCACCCACTTGGATCAAGTCGTGGACGTGTTCTACGTGACCGACAGCGATCAACGAAAGATCGTCGACCCGGTCCGGCTGAAAGAGATCGCGCAGCGGCTCGAAAGCGCCATCGGCACGCTCCAGTCCGGCGGCATGCCGCCCGTGGCCGCCCAAAGTGGAACGGCCAGCAATACGAGCGGCAATACAAACCCTGCGAGCCGTTCCCTTTAGCGGCCTCGGACCCAAAGCATGGCGAGGTATCCGAGTAGCGGGAAGAGAATGAAAATCGAGCCGTACGTGAATAGGGTTGTCCACGCGTGGCGGGGCCAGCGGGCCATGTGCGGTTCCTCGTTTCAAGTTGTCCGGCGGGCACACACCCGCGAAATGCTGACCGTGATCTTAGCAGAGAGGTCCTCGCCATGCAGTTCCTGGGGAAGAAGACGCCGAGCTTCTCGGTCCGCCTCGTTCGGATCGCAAGCCTTTGCCTTGTAAGCGGCTCATGCGTTGTGGGTGGCGTGGGGGGCGACCACGTGTGGCCCAGCGCTGTCGCTCGGACGGCGCAGGGCGATGACGCACCGGCCGCCAAGCCCGGAGTTCCCGCCGCGCCATCAGCCCTCGAATGGCTCGGCGAAAGCCGGCTGGTGAAGGCATCCGCCGAGCAGGGGCGGCGGCACTTGGAGCGGTCCGATCTGTTCACTCGGGCAATGAGTCCGTTCGATCGAATGAGCCGGCTGGGGCAGGGGAGTGATCCGGGCGAAGAGGCGGTTCGCCGCTTTGCCGGCTCGCAGGCGATCGCTTGGAGCGACGCCGATTGGCAGCGACTGACCTCGGCGGCGGCGTCGCTACGTCGCCGTCTCGAAAGTCTTCCGGCGCTGCCATGGCCCAAGGAAGTCCTCATGATTCAGACAACGGGCAAGGAAGAGGGCGGGGCCGCGTATTGCCGTGGGGCGGCGGTGATCCTCCCCGCTTCCGCCATCGGTCGTCCGGCGGAAAGTCTCGAACGTCTTTTAGCGCATGAACTCTTCCATGTGCTGAGCAACCAGAATCCCGAGTGGCGCCGCCGGGTGTACGGTGCGATTGGCTTTGAACCGTGCCCGGAAATCCCGTTGCCGGCGAGCTTAAAGGATCGAAAGCTGACGAATCCCGACGGGCCGCTCGTGGATTGCCGCCTTGAATTGGCGATCGGCGACGCAAAGGTGCATGTCGCGCCTGTGTTGTTCGCCAACGCCCCCTACGACGCGGCAAAGGGCGGCTCGTTCTTTCCCTACCTGACATTCCGGTTGCTCGAAATCGAACCGGCAGGCGACGGCGCCTGGCGAGCCGTTCTACGCGACGGAGAACCACGTTTGCTGGACCCACAGGCTACGCCCGCCTACTTCGACCGCATCGGCCGGAACACGAAGTACATCATCCATCCGGACGAGATCCTGGCTGACAACTTTACGCTATTGGTCTTCGGCGTGGACAAGCCAACTTCGCCCGCTGTGTTGGCCGCCCTGCGGGAACGGCTCGAACCGGTCGCAGGCGATGCTCCGGTAAAGAGGGACACCAAGCCGTAGCTGTCCGTCGCAGCGAGTCGCAGATTGGGGCTTCCGAGAGCCCGGATGGTCCGTCCCGAAGCCGATGCGTTGCGCAGGTGCCGTTTCGTCGGGGAACGAGCAGACCGGCGACCCCGCGAACCAGTAGACCGGCGAACCAGTAGACCGGCGAAACCTTCAACGCGCGCCCGCGTGGTGGGACACGGCACACTTGAACTGGGCGATTCGTTTGAGTTCGTCGAGGGTGACCTTGATACGGCGAACGGTCTTCAGTTCCGGATACAAGCCGACGGACCAGCCATAGCCGCTCGGCTTCACCGTCAGCGCGTAGGGGGAAACGTAAAGATTAACGGACATGGGGTTGCTTCGATTGTCGCGTTCGCGGTTCACAAGCCACGCCGAAACGTTGTTGTAATTCAGCGAGCCTTGGCTGCCGGTCAAATCGCGGGGAAAAACGTGGCGCAAAAACGGCGGTGCTCCATCGGAAGCATGGCCATATGAATAGGTCGTGTCCTTACCCGCGAGTAGCTCGACGTCATCTTCCGTGACCAGTTGGCCATTTTCATCCAGCGCGGACACTGTCACCATCGTCCGGCCGCCACCGCGACGAATCGCATCGGGGTCAATCGGTCCGCGTGTGAGCAGATAGTCGTCGATGGTTGAAACTTCCAAGGCGGCAATGATCGGCTGCGGGTCGCATTCGACCACATAGCCGTTCCACTTGAGCACGGTGTGCGTGGCGTTATTGAAGTTGTTCACCCAAATGCACCACTGGTTGGCGGACGCCAGCCTGGGGCCGCCCAACGGCGGGTGGTTACGAGTGAAAAAGCCGCCGACCTGTTCGCGGCTTTGCCCAGGCTCGGCCTTTAACAGCGTGGAGTCCTTGGCGACGGCGATTTTGTCGAGGGTCTCTTCGAGCCGTTTGACGAAAGTCCCGTAGGCGGTGCGGTCGGCGCGGACGATCACGCGGGCGACAATCTCGGACTTGTCCTTGTCGAAATCCGGCTCGCCCTCGATCTCGGCGGTTAGCAATCGGGGAAGTTCGGCGAGCGACTTGGCGAGCAGCTTGCCGGTGTCGTTCTTCGCTTCAAGCTCGGTGACCGCGCGGGCGAACAGGCTTTTCCCGTCGACCGCCTTGAGGGAGATGTTGGCGGCCTTGAGGCGCTCCACGAGCGACTTGCGTTCGACCTGCGCCTTGATCTTCAGCCGTACCAACCCGCCCTGCTGTTTCAGCGAGCCGGGGACTTGCTCGAACTTCGTGATGAAACCGTCGCTGTAGGTGAGCACCTTGTCTTCCACCAACTGGTCGTTGCGAACGAGCGTGTCGGCGTCGACGACTAGTCCCACAGCCTGGCGCACCGCGTTGCGGAACGCGTCCTTTTGGGCCTCGTCGATATTGAGGCCAGCTCCGTCGGCAACGATCGAAAGCCCGCCCGCATTGGCCGTCGAAGCACTGTTGGCCGTTCCGTGGGCGCCGGCGCCCACGGACGGATTCGCCTTGGCGGTCGAACTGCCGCCGCCGGTCCCTTCTTCCTCAAACGGCGGCGAGTCGGCCGGCGTGGCCGCTTTCTTCTGCCGTACATACTGCTGGTCGGCGTCACTGAGTCGATCGAGTGGAATGCGGGCGATTCGGCCGTCCTCGCGCCGCAATCGCACGACGCCATCCACCAGTTCCACAAACTCGGCGGCCACCGAGTACTTACCATCCGAGCTCGACCAAGTCCGTCGTTCTTCGGCCACCGCGCCGCGGGTGGAGAACAATGCCAAAACCGAGGCGACCGTTGCGGCCTTGGCGACACAGCACACGACGACGCGAACGCGAGCTTGGGGCATATCGCTCCCTTTAGCGGAGATCACGGATCGGTCTCGAACGGGTTTTGGTCGTCCGCCTTGGAAGCGGGCGACGGTGGAGCAGGCGTCGTCGATTTCGCAGGCGCAGCGGGAGAAAGAGCGGGAGCGGGAGCCGCTTCATCCTCCAATTCGAACGGGTTGCCGGTGTCCTTGTCAAACTTGTCGTTCTTGGCGGCCGCTTCCGTCGCCGCGACTGGATTTTGGGACGAAGCAATGTCGGAGGACGTGGGTTTCGCGATCGCGGACTTTGCTGCTTCCGCAGTCGAAGCAGATTCTGGCCGCGCAGCGGATTCTGGAAGCGCAGTGGATTCCAGCCGCGCTGCGGATGCCGCGTGCTCCGAAGTTTCCCGGGACTCCGAAGGCGAAGCCACGGTCGGCACGGAGGTCGACGGTCCAAGCGACGGTTCAAGCGAAGGATGCGGCGCGACACCCAGCCAGCGGACTTGCTCCTCATGAAGTTCGGGAACGAACTCGACCAGCCAGCCGGTGGGCGGCGAACGCGATTCCGCGAATGAGATCGGGCCAACGCCGATCGTGAGCCACAGGCAAGACCAAGCGAGCATGGCCAGCCCGCTCGTTTCATCGTCCCGCAACCGACGGTCGGTCCGCGAGACGTACTCTCTCGTCGCGCTGAAGACGTAGGCGACGAGGAGGACCGCGGTGAGCACCGCCAAACCGATCGCCAACGCCGCCAGCGCTTTGCCGCCGACGGCTGGCTTCACGAGGCTCAACAGCGGCGCGAGCAGTATCGCGCCGCAGAGCCCGAACGCCAGTGGACCGCGGGTTTGGCGAAAGTGCCCGCGGACGAAGGCGAACCAGCCGATCGGTGGCGGGTGGGAAGGTGCTGGAGTACGCTGCATGACGGCGAAGCCCAGCTAGATTTCTTGTTCGCCAGGGACAACGAACGGCTGACGGTATTCGCGGGTCAGGAAAGCGTTGGCGGCCGCGTTGTCGCCGAAGTTTTCCTTCGCGGAATCCGGATGCAGAAGCACGCCCAATGTTAACCGCGTGGCGGCCGTATCGACATTGTTCTCTCCGAGATGTTTGACGGTTCGTTGCAAGGTTTCTTGCACGTCGTCATGCACCTTGAGTTTGGCGATCGCGGCGCCGATGTCGGCGATCGGGGCCGGCTTTCCGAGTCGCCACGAGATGTTGCCCGCATGGCACAACGCGGTCGACTGATGGCCTTCGATGATCGGCGCGTTGAGCGACTCGGAGTTGCGGCTGCGGACGGCATTGATGAAGTTGGCGAAATGGTTTTCCGACGGTCGTTTCGCCTCGAAGGCGCGGACCAGTTTGCCGTCGCGATCGAAGAGCGATGTGGCGGCGATCGAACCTTCGGTGCCGTGGAACAGCCAGCCACCGCCAAAGCCGGTGCGAAACGGAGCTGTCTTCAATCCCCGCGTTTCCGACACGATCGTCTTGTCGCCGAAATCGAAAATGCAGACTTGGGTGTTCGGCGTATCGCCGGCGTCTTCGTAGCCGACGCGTCCGCCGTAGCTGATCACGGCATTGCCGAGTCCCGTGAGGCCCAAGCCCCAGCGGCAGATGTCGATCGAGTGGATGTTGTTGTTGCCCAGTTCGCCATTGCCGGTCCGCCAGTCCCAGTGCCAGTCATAATGGAACGTGCGGCGGGTTAGTGGGCTCAGCGGCGCCGGCCCCGCCCACAGGTTGTAGTCGACATTTTCCGGCACTTTGTACTCGCCTTTGGGTCCGATTGAACCGCGCAGGCCGTAGATGATGCTGCGGGCGAGCTTCACTTCGCCCAGCTTTCCGGCCTTCATGTATTCGACGGCTTCGGCGAGCGCCATGTTCGAGCGGTTCTGAGTGCCGCCTTGGCAGATGCGTCCCGTCTTTTTCGCCACTTGAACGATCCGGCGGCCTTCGCTGATGTTGTGGCTGACCGGTTTTTCGACATAGGCATCCTTGCCCGCCTGCATCGCCCAAATCGCGGCAAGGGCGTGCCAATGGTTGGGCGTGGCGATGAAAACGGCGTCGACCTGTTTGTCGTCAAACGCCTTCCGCATGTCTTGGATCGCTTGTGGGGCTTTGCCTTGTTGGCTCTCCACCGTCGCCGCCAGTTGCGCGGCCAGATCGCGGTCCGGATCGCACACGTAGGCGATTTCCACGTCCGGCACTTTGCTCAATTCGGCGACATGCTGCTTGCCGCGGATCCGGCATCCGAGAACCGCGACGCGAACTCGGTTCGAAGGACTGCCCGACGCTTTTTCCTCGGCGAACACCGGGACGGACGCGCTGGCAGCGGCGGCGGCCGCCGCCGTGGCGAGCATCGAGTCTTCCAGAAAACGACGGCGGGTCAGCCAGTTCATCGCGATCTCCTGAGCAAATAAATGCGTTTTCGAGGCCTTGGAAGAATAACATGAACCCAGTCCGCACGCTTCGCGTCGGACTACGGTTTCAGTTTGTCGGTTTCAGTTTGTCGGTTTCAGTTTGATAGCGGCGGCTGCTCGGGCCTTCGCCATCACGTCGGCGATGGCCACTGGCGTTCCGCCTAGTTTCTTGCTTTCGTCGGCGGCCTCCATGAAAGCGAACACCTCGAGGGTCTCGGCCAGGGGAACCGGCGCTGTGCCCGTCTTGAAAAACTTGGCGATTTCCCGGCAAAGCGGTTCGTAGCCATCGCCCTTGGTCATCGGCACAATCGCCTTGGCGCCGAAGACGACCGCGCCGAAATCGGCTTTATGGCGCCTGAGGCCGCGGTAGGTGCCGGTCCTTCCGTTGGCCCACGAGCCTGTCACGACATCGGCATCGTCGGTTTGCAAACGCGTGACCGACTGGCAACCGGGCCCCATGAGTTCGAACAACGCGTCCACGCCATGCACGCCGTAGAAGAACAGGTCGGGCGTGCCTTCCTGATACGAGCAAGGGCCCCAGGTGATCGCGCCGGCGATTCCGCCATGCGACGGGTCGCGTTTCAGCTCCTGCAAACCGCCGCCGAAACGCACCGATGAACTGGAGAAGCACGGCACTTTGCGTTGCTCGGCGAGCGTCGCGATGGCGACGGCGTCGGCGAGCGACCCGGCCAGCGGCTTGTCGATGAACAGCGGCTTGCCGGCTTCGATAACTTGCCGCGCCTCTTCCCAGTGAATCCGGCCGTCGACGCTTTCGAGCAGCACGACGTCGACGCGTTCCAGCAGTTTGGGGATGGAATCGACAATCTCGATCCCCATGCCACGCAGGTCCTCGGTGAACTTCGCAACCCGCGTCTTACTCGGACCAAAATCGGTTCCGCCCGGGTAACCCGCGACTACCCTAACGCCGCCCAAATCGCCGATCGCTTTGGGCCCATTGAACAACTTGGCGAATGCCGGAACGTGCGAGGTGTCGAGTCCAATCATTCCGGCGCGGAGAGTCACGGCACTGGGCTCCTTCGATGCTGGCTCCTTCGATGCTGGCTCCTTCGATGCCGCCTTTTCCTGTGCTTGCGACCACTTGGGCCGCAGAGCGGACGCGCCGAGCACCAAGCAGGTCAGCGCCAGGAGACAGCCAGTCACAACCGAGCGGAAGAAGAGTCGAGGCAACCATGATCGAGTCGCAACGCATTGGCCCATGGGAGAAGTTCCGAGGCGGGGAGTCGGGATGGAAGGCGGGAGTGTTTTTCGCGGCCAGTTGGCCGTCGGCTATCGAAAACCGTCGACGCGCGAGAATGTAGCGAATCACCGCATGGCGTGCAAATCTTCTCGCAATGGTGCTGGCGAGTGTCAGCGACCCCGTTCAGGACTGCGATCGGCCTCCGAAAGTCGCGTCCGCCACTCGGCTTGCCACGGTCGTTGCAGCGCGACGTCGGCCCGTAATTGTTCGCCCAGAACGCGTCGGCGGTCATCGGGCAGGCCCGCGAATAGAGCGTGATCGGTCAGTGGCCGGCCGCTGGCCAATTCCCGCACGTCCGTCACATCGGCCCAAAAGTACGTTCGGTCACCGGTAGGTTTGCGGTCGTAGATCCGACAGGTGACTCGGGCAAGGCAATCGTTCAATCGCGGCGGTCCGCCCGCGGCCGGCTCGCATTCCAGTCCGGCCAGTTTGTCGTGGTCGCGGCCGGAACTGGACGCGAAACGCCACGCCAGTTCCACCTGATCCTCGTTGAGCAGATGCGCGGCGAACTCGCCCGAAGCTTCGACCAATTCCGCCGTGTGATGGTTTGGGGCGAGACCGACCAGAACGGTCGGCAACGCGGCGTCGATCGAGGCGGCGGACAGCCAAGTGACCGTCGAGCCGCCGCGGCGCCCCCGATACGCCGCCGTGACGACCCACACTTCGCGGACCACGCGCCGGAAGATATCTCGAACCGCATCCTGATCGCCAGTTGTCAACATCGCATCCCCTTTGTTCCCGTAAGGATCCACTCGCCTGGCCAGCCTGCACATCGAGGCTTGCGCTGTTACATTTTCAAGCGGCGATTCGTTCCACCTTTCCCACAGCCTGACTCTAGGAGGCAACCTGATGACCGCGTTTTCCACCCGCCGTGATTTCCTCAAGACCTCGGCGTTCGGGGCAGCCGGCGTGGCCGCCGGCTTTTCCACGGGCCTCGCCCGCGCACCGTTCGCGATGGCGGCCGACAAGGACGGAGCCGTGTCGCCGCCGTTCAAGATATCGGTGGCGGAGTGGTCGCTGCACAAAACGATCTTTGGCGGCAAACTGAATCATTTGGATTTCGCCAAGACCGCGAAGGAATCTTTTGGGATTGACGCGGTCGAGTACGTGAACCAGTTTTTTCGCGACAAAGCCAAGGACGAAAAATACCTGGCGGAAATGAAGAAGCGGTGCGACGACTTGGGCGTTCGCAGCCTGCTGATCATGATCGACGGCGAAGGCAAGCTCGGCGATGCCGACGAAAAGAAACGCACCCAAGCCGTCGAGAACCACTACAAGTGGCTCGAAGCGGCTAAGTTCCTCGGCTGCCATTCGATCCGCGTGAACGCGGCTTCCGACGGGACCTACGACGAGCAACTGGGGCGGGCCGCCGATGGCCTGCGCAGGCTGAGCGAATTTGGCGCCAGGCTGGGCCTCAATGTGATTGTCGAGAACCACGGCGGCCTGTCATCCAACGGCAAATGGCTGGCCTCTGTCATGAAGCAGGTCAACCTTCCCAATTGCGGCACGCTGCCGGATTTTGGCAACTTCCATAGCTACGACCGCTACCTGGGCGTCACCGAAACGATGCCCTTCGCCAAGGCGGTCAGCGCGAAGAGCCACGACTTCGACGCCGATGGCAACGAGACCAAGACCGACTACCTGAAGATGATGAAAATCGTGCTCGATGCCGGCTATCGCGGCTACGTCGGGATCGAATACGAAGGCAGCAAGCTGGACGAAATGGCCGGCATCCGCGCCACGCAAAAGCTGCTGGAACGCTGCCAGAAGGAACTTAAGGTCTAAGTTCCCTTCACGCGACCGAAACGCTAGTGCCCACCAGTGTCCACTAGTGTCCGCCGTGCCCCGGTTTTTCCACCGGAGGCGGTTCTCCAAGCTGGTCGGCGCGGTAGCGAAGCAATTCGATCGCGGCTCGATAGCGAGTCGCGACTCCGGGCTGGGGAACGAGGCCGCCGACCACCATGAGCGCGGCCGTGCAGAGCACGGCGATTTGCTCGCGCCGGCCAATTCCGAGGGAAACCGACGAAACGTGCCGGGTGCCCGTGAACAGCCGGAAAAACACTTGAACGATCGCGATGCCATTGAGCGCGGCGGCGACGACGACCGTCGCGCCAATGTACGGGTACGCTTCCACGGCGCCGTCGACGAGCAGTTCCATTCCGACAAAGCCGATCGTGCCCGGAAAACCGACGCTCGCGAGGCCCGTGAGCGCGAAGCAAACGGCGAGCGTCGGCGTGTGGTCGTAAAGTCCTTGGAAGTCGCGGAGGAACAAACGGCCACGGCGGGCTTCGAGGGCGCGGAGCACGAGGCCGAAACCGAGCAGCGAGAGTCCGACAGACAGCCAGACGCAGAGCGCGCCGGTGAGGCCGATCGGCGTTACCAGTTCCATGCCGACGAGCACCATGGCGGAATGGCTCAGGAATAAATAGCAAAAGAACCGCCGCGCTTCGCGTTGGACCAGCGCCATTCCGCCCGCGTAAACGGCGGTGACCAGCGAAATCACGCCGATGCTGTGCAAAACCCACTCGGACGCCACTGGCAACACGATGCGAACGGCGAAGTAAGCGCCGGTCATCGGCGTCGTGAACAAGAGGGCCGTGCCGAGCGTGGCGTGCTCGAACAGATCGGTCATCCAGCAGTGCGCGGGGCAGATGCCGCTGCGGATGAAGACGGCGCCCAG
>JBIKVL010000052.1:0-10516 GCA_044356875.1 Pirellulaceae bacterium
CGTCCGCCAGGTTTTCGAGCAACCAGCGAGTATCCTGGGGACGCAGCATGCCGGCGACGGCCGTATCGGCTTCCAAGACCAACGTCGGACAGCGCGTTTGCGCGGCCAAGGCTGGACCGTCGTAGCCATCGAGCCATTGGCCGGTGACGATCGGTTCGAGGACGCGCGGGTCGAGTCGCTCCAAACAATGGGCCATGAAGCGGAGCGCGGCCGCGTCCCGCAATCGTCCCAGCGGAATCTCGGTCGGCTCGCCGGGAACGCGGATCGGCAACGCCGCCAATTCCGTCCGTAGTTCGGACATCGACCGGCCCGGTCGAACAATTCGAGCCATACCTTGGAATTGGCTGTGATAGGGAGTCCCAAAAATATCGCGTCCCATCGTATGGAACGGAGGGTCTTCCAACACCAACGCCCGAGTTTTGTTTGGCTGAGCGGCGGCGGCGGCAAGCGCTACCATCGCGCCGAGCGAATGGCCATAGATCGCCGCTGGCTCGTCGAACCGATCGAGCAACGCGACGACATCGCCGACGTAGTCCACGACCTTGTAACCAGTCTCCGCTCGATCCGAGCCCCCGTGGCCGCGAAAATCGACCGCGTGGATCGACCAACGAGTTGCCAACGCGGGCCACAGCGGCGCGAAGTCGGTCCATTGCCGCACGACACCATGAAGCAAGATCAGCGGCGGACCATGCTTCGGGCCCTCGGCGACTTGCAGCCGCAACCCATTCAGTTCCCAGCGTCTTTCGATAAACACGTTTTACCCGCCTACGTCCAATCTTCCGTCCGCGCCGTGTCCGAAGCAGCCATGTCCGAAGCGGCCAGCGTTCGCGTCAGTTATCGTTCGCGTCGGCCAGCGGTCATAAGGATCTACTTTAACTCGACGATCCGCAGTCCACCCGCGAGCACTTCAACGCGGATCTCGCGGCAACCGCCGGGACCATCGCTCACTTCCAAGCGGTCGGTTGGCAACAGTTTATCCACCGCAGCGCCGATGGACGTGCGCGAGCGGATGGTGACCGACCTGCTTTGGCGGTAGTCGGTCGCGGTGATCCCTTGCTGCGGTTTGTCCTGGCCGGCTGGGTTGATCAGCGTGACCATCCAGCTATTGGGAGTGCGATTCACCATCCATTGAACATCGCCTTCGACTTCGATCGGCATCTGGCCGCGAGTGAGGTGGGCGATCAACCGTGGCACCAGCGGCACGGCGCGGCGGTCGATTCCCATGCCTCTGGGGATCGAAAGATAGATGATTCGGCCTTGGCCGCGGTCGGCCGCCGCGCAGCACACGGCGCCGTCGGGCGTTCGCGCGAGCGCTCGCCATCCCGTGGCGGCGGCCGGCGCCGAGTCGCTCGGACCGGCCACTCGCAGCGGCCGGAAGCGGAAACGCTGTGACGGCTGCGGCGTCGTTTCATCGAGCCACACGTAGGAGGCGGCTTCTTGGGGGGCGTCGGACGGCGGCAGTTGCAGGGCGCCGAGTCCCGGGCCGGTGAGGTGCGCGTCGGCGACGAGCAGCGTTCCGCCCCGTTCGACATACTGAGCCAGCCGCTGCCCTTCTGCCGCCGTCAGTTCGATGTCGCCCGCCGCGATGACCACCGGATAAGTATCGATCGTCCGCCAGCGCTGCGTGTCGGGATAGGCGAGCACCACGTCGAAAATGTCGCCGAACATTCCCGGCAAAAACACCTCGTTGGTGCCTGTCATCGGTTTCTCGGACTCGGCCGCCATCGGGTGATAGGCCGACCAGAAATACTCTTCCAACATCCGTTCGTGGTCGCCGAAGAGGAAGCGGTCGGGTTGCTCATGCCAATTCTTGAAGGCGTTGGGCCAGAACGGGGCTGGTTCCCAGCCGTGGGCATAGTCGACAAGAAACGCGACCGGCGTATAGGGATTGCCGCGATCGAAGCCGGCCGACGGCGCGGTCGCGCGGAGGAAGCGATCGACCAGCTTGCCCTTCGGCGACAGTTGCAGTTCCTGTTTGCCGGCGGCGCCAGTGCCGCCCGGCTGCCAGAATTCGTCGAAGCCTTGCTCGTGGTAGAACATCGACGAGCCGGCCATGTACTGGTACCAGATGTCGAACTTGTACCAGGTCATGCCGGCGCCCGAGTACACCGAGTAATAGTTGTCGAGGATCGCTTGCGGCGAATGGTAGCTGCCCACGTTGCTGAAGATCGTCGACGCGTCGCCGAAGTTGCATGAGCGGTATGTCGCCGTGAGGTGGCTACCCTGCCGAGCGGCGCCGCGCATGAACGCCCACCGCATATTCAGCAGCGACGAGGTGGCGGTCGCCGATTCGTAGCCCAACGTGCGGCACCCGTAGTCGCTTAAGAGTGGAATCCAAGCGATGTTGCCGACCGACAGGCACGCGATGACATCCTGGTACGGATTGGCGTCCAGGTCGCGGCCGTAGACCGCGCGGTACTTGTCGCGGTTGCCGTTGACGGTCACCGGCTTGAACGCCTCGACCAGTTGCCGGCGCGAGGCCGCTTTCTCCGTCGCCGCTTTCATCTCTTGCGGCTTGGGATAGAAATAGCCGACGCTCTCGCCGGCGATCGAGCCAACGAAGCGGTCGCGGTACTTGGCGAACAACGCTTGGCCCTTGTCGCCGACCGGCTTGCCGGCATGATAGTTCATCATCATGCCCCAGGCCCGTTGCGGGTTTTTGTCGAGCCACGAGGCGAACCGCAAGCCGGCCGGATTCACTTCGCCCGTCTTGGGATCGGTCGCGAAGATGCCAGCTCCCACGCCGTGGAAACACGGGGCGACACGCGGATCCGAGAAAATCGGCACGTCCGTCTTGCCGCCATACTTCGTTTTGAATTCCTTTACCGCGTCGTCGTCCCGCAGTCCGTAGGGATAGAGCACGCGGTTCGGATCGTCGCTCAGCAGCCAATCGGCATTCGGTCCCGAATCGGCCGAGTTCCACAAATAGACGAAGCCGCGGTCGGCGAACGTTCGCAGGCGCCAACTGTCAGGCAACGCCGGGGCCTGGACAAGCGGAATGGCGGCGATCGTCGGCAGGTTCCAACGGGCCAAATCGAGCGGCGGGATGGCGGCGGCGAACGGCGCGCGGCGAGCCAGCGGTCGCAGATCGCGGGGACGTTCCGCACGATACCGGTCGAGCCATTCGCGCGTGGGATGCGGCGGGCGGTCCTTGATTCGCGGTCGGTAATTGGCGTCGCTCGTAAGCACGATCACATCGACCTGCCGGGGATGAGCGGCGGGTTTGGAAGTGGCGAGCGTCAACGTGGCGGATCCCTTTTTCAGCGTAGCGGGACGCGCGTCCCAGGCGAACGCCCAATTCCAGTAAAGCTTCGCTTCGTTGTCTTCGTCCACAACGGCCGCGCGGCCAAACTCGCCCACGATCGGCGCAGTGCCGGGTTGTTCGATGCGAATCTCGAACGGCTCGGGCGTTTCCCGCCAGTCCCCATACCTGACCCACACGCGGTACTGGCCGTCCGCGGGAACTTCCAACGTCGTCTTCGCGACCGCCTGCGCGTCCTCGGCGCCGGTCGCGATCGACAGGAATCCGCTCTCGCCGCCTTGGTTCCATTCCGCCGCCCAGCCCGGTCCCGACAGCCCCCAATGACCGGCCGTCTTCCGCATCGCAGGCTGTCCCATCGGCCAGCAAAAACCTTGAATGCCGGTGAGGTGCTCCGCCTCGATCCAGACCGCTTCGCCGGCCGCGACGGGGGCAGCCGGCATAAGACCGGAAAAGAGCACAGAGAGTAGAAACAGCGGCATCCACCGCGGAAGCAGCCGTGAAATCCACGACGGCGTTAGCGGTGGCGACGACGGCGGCGACGGCATGCTCGCCGCAATGGGGGCGGCCAGCCCGGCAACGCCCGAGTGACGTCGGCCACGGACTCGCGGCGCGACAAACTTCGATAAACGATGGAAAATCATGGCAGCGGGCTCGCGGGTGGAAGAAGGACAATCGCGGTTCAGGGCGAATCGAGCGGTCGGCCGGGCGGTGGCGGAGGTGGTTGCCGCCAGTTCCAGGCGGAATGATAGGCGATGCGTAAGTGTGGCGTCTCCACCACGCGGCCGCCATCGCGGGCCGAGATGAGGAGCGCGTCGAGCATTCCGGTGGTGAGCAGCGTTCGTTCGACCGGCCATGGCGGTTGGCCCGTGGCGAAGAAGGTGTCCAGTTGTTCCCACAACAGAGTGAAATGGTGGAAGGGGCGGGCTTCTTGCGTCCAGAACACGGCCGACTCGGTCCCGCCGTCGTCCGCCCGCCAAGCCGCGGACCACTCGATGTAGAGTTGCCCGAGCGACAAGACGCTGGCTCGCAGTCCGTCCTCGTAGTCGACGATCATGAGGGTGGCGTCGGGCACTAGTTCCGGCAGCCGTTTATTGCGGGGCACGGGCCTGTCCTTCGAGGTTTGGACCGCCAAGTCGACAAGCTCGGGATCGACTTCCCGCGTTTCAATCGCCCGCCATGCGGCCGCGCCTTTGAGCGTTCGCACGCGGCGAACGCCCGTCTCGCCGCCCGCTCGGCGTTCCGCCAACGCCTGAATGATCTCGAGCGCGTGGATCCCGTAGGAGTCGAGCCGATGGTATGACAGCGCGACGATCTCCCGGAGCTTCTGTCCGCGCCGGGTGTCGCGCGGCGGATAACGCCAAGCGATCGGCAATGTCGAGCCGGCCATCAATGGCAGGTCGAGTCGTCGCGCTTCATCGTAGATCCATCGGGCGTCGGTCCAGGTGTCGGCGAGATGCTTGTCGACGAACACCGGCACGCGTTTCCCCGACTGTGCGCAGGCCTCGGTGATCGCCGTGAAGAACGGCCGTTTCGGAAACTGGAACTGGCCCGTGTCGGACTCGGGGTAGCGGCCATGTTCGGCGATCAGCAGTACGCCATCGACCGCCAACTGCCTGCCGCCTCGACAGAGCGCTTCGCGGGCCGTTGCGTAAATCGGCACGCGGCGTTTCGCGGCCAACGCGCGTCCCACATCGTTGGCGGGAAACTGTTCGATGAAGAGCGAAGCGAGCTCCGCGCGTGGAAATGGCGGCCGGTCGTCCATCGCCATGCCGCGGAGCGGTCGGCCAAAAAACAGCTCGGCATGCGAATTCGGAAAGTAGACCGTCGTCAAGCCCGCAAGCCGTGGCCGATAGCCGGGCATCGGCGTGGCGTTCGTTGCCTGGACCGACCCCGAGCTCTGCGCGTACAGCCGAGGGGTTGGTGCGACAAACGTCAGCCACGCGAACGCCGCGAGCAACGCCGCGAGGCCCACGAGAAGACAGCGGGGATAGAAGGCACCACGTCGAAACGCGTCGATCGACGGAGGGGCCGCATGGCGTGTCGGATCGCGCCAAGGAAGGCTCATCGATGCTACTGTCCCGAATTCGCCAGCAGGGCGATCGTTTCACGGATGAATTGCGACTGGATCAGCAGGGCGACTCCCAGCGGATAGTGCGTCACGCGCTCTTCCATCATCCCGGTGACACGCTCGTCGTGCCGGACTTGGCCGGTAATCAACCCCAACACAAGCGGTTCTTCGAGTTCGTTGCCATTGGCCGGAACCGGTAACGCGCGATCAGCGGGGGTGGCGATCACGGGGCCGCCACTGTCGCCCGCGAAGGCGTTCATGTCGAGGAACATGGTGGGATGCTGCGCCACCGGCACGAATGGGAAGCTGGCGACGCCGCCTTGGCGGACGATGGGAAAGCCGGCGTTGTTCGCTTCCAGCCGCATCGGATAGCCGAAAGTGATTACGCGGGAGCCGACGTGCAGGCCCGCTTTGCGGAGCGCTCGTTCATCGGCCAGCGTCGCGTGGGGCAGTGGTTGAGTGGCCACATCCGGTGGGAGAATTACGCGCAACGCCGCGATATCGTGCTGTGGATGCCGAACCCAGCGTGGCATCTGGCCCTCGCGGATTTTGAGCGGCATTTCGACCCGATTGTAGGTCGCGTTCGCCTGGCGTTTGCGCAAGATGAGCAGCGCGTTGGCTCCCAGGCACTGTTCGAGCACATGTTGAGCGGTGACGAACACGCATTCACGCGGCTTCTGCTTGTCCGCCATCTCGGCCGGCAACTCGACGAAGAATCCCGCCGCCATCGACCGTTCGTTCGCCAACTTGACAGTCGCTAGTGTCACTCGCGTGGCCGGATCGCGGGGCTCAGTGATCGGCCCGAGATCTTCGAGGGCTTTGCCGTTTGGTCGAGGCGAAGCCTCTTGGCCGGCGGCCGGGATCGTGGCCGGGACCGCGATCGCGACGAAAGCGGTGATGGCGAGCCAGCCGCGCCAAGTGGAAGGCGTGGAGAATGTCGAGCGGTTGAGTTTGAGCATGGGGAGTAGGAATGGTGGGAGAATGGATGGTGAGAGAAGGGGTGGTGGGAGAAGGGATGGTGGGAGAGGCGAGGTTAGGGGCATTGTCGGTTTCCGGCAGCCGGAATGGATACTATCCTGGGAGAACTTTGGGGAGAGCGACATGATAAGCGGGCGACGGATGACTCGACAGGCAACTCGAACGCGACGAACAAGTCCGCGGCGTTGGGGCGGAGCGAATTGGACTCTGCTGGCCATGGTGGCGTCGCTCGCCCTACTTGTTGGCCTGATCGCCGTTTTGATCTGGCCACGATCGAATTCGCCGAGCGGCGTTGTTGGCCAAGCCGTATCCGGTGCCACTGGGGGATCCGCGTCGGCGTCCGCCGAGCCGCTCGTCGTGTATGTCGCCGCGAGCAACAAGAGCGTTTTCGAGGCGATTCGAAAGGACTACGAGCGGGATTGTGGCCAGCGGGTCGACGTGCAGTTTGGACCGTCGCAGACCTTGCTCGCGTCGGCCGAAGTTACCGGCACGGGCGATCTCTACCTGCCCGCCGACGACACGTTTCTTGACGCGGCGGGGAAACGCGGACTGCTCGACATGCGGTTGCCCGTGGCGACGATGCGGGCGGTTGTGGCGGTCCCACAGGGCAATCCCAAGAAAATCGCCTCGTGGAACGACCTGCTTAAACCCGACGTGCGCATCGCGCAGGGCAGCGTCGAGGCGACGGCGATCGGCAAGCTGTTGAAGGCTTCATTGTCCGCGCGGGGACTGTGGGACGCGTTGGAAGCTCGCACCACCGTTTACAAGACCACGGTCAACGAAGTGGCGAACGACGTGAAGACGGGGGCCGTGGATGCCGGCGTCGTTTTTGACGCCGTGTTGCACGATTACACGACGCTGGAGGCCGTCCCGTTGCCAGAACTGAGGCCGATCGAGGCGCATGTCGCCGTGGGAGTGCTGAAGGCGAGCCGCCAGGCCGGTCGGGCGCGTCATTTCGTCCGTTATCTGGCGGCGAGCGACAAGGGGCTCGCCCGCTATCGCGAATTCGGTTTCACGCCGGTGGCGGGAGACCCGTGGGCGGAAACGCCCGAACTGACGCTCTATTCTGGATCCATGCTGCGGCCCGCGATCGAACGCACGATCGAAGAGTTCGAACGACGCGAGGGGGCGCGGGTTACGCGCGTCTACAACGGCTGCGGAATCCTCGTCGCCCAAATGAAGGCCGGCCAAATTCCCGATGCGTATTTCGCCTGCGATAAGGAATTCATGACTCAAGTGAAGTCGTTCTTCCCCGAATCCCAAGCGGTGTCGCGCAACGAGCTGGTGATCCTCGTGAAAAAGGGCAACCCGCACGGCATTCGATCGCTCAAGGATTTGGCGAAGGACGGACTGCGGGTCGGCATCGGCCATGAAAAGCAGTGCGCGATGGGGTGGCTGACGCAACGGACGTTCGCCGAGGGTGGAGTGCGGGACGAAGTGATGAAGAATGTCGCCGTGCAGACGCCGACCGGCGACATGCTTGTCAATCAAATGCGGTCCGGGTCGCTGGACGCGGCGGTGGCTTACCTTAGCAACGCGGCCGGCGCAGGCGATTCGCTCGACGCCATCCGCATCCAAGGATTGCCGTGCGCCATCGCGGAACAGCCGTTTGGAATCGCCAAGGATTCGCGGTATCCCCGGCTCGCTGAACGGTTGCTCGACGCCCTCCGTTCGGCCGAATCGCAAGGGCGGTTCGAGAAGGAAGGCTTCCGCTGGGTCGAAGCGGCCGAGGACGCGTCCGGCAGGCCCGCGGCAGGGGCTGCGGCAGGAGCAGCGTCAGGGGCGGCGGCAGGCGCCGCCCAAGGGACGACGCGATGACCGGCTCCGAGCGCGCGGGATCGCCACCGCCTTCGAACGCGTCGGGTGACTCGCAACTATCCGCCAAACCGTCCACAGAACCGGCCGCCGATCTGTCGGCCGATGTGTCCGCCAAACTGTCGGCGGGACGTTCCGCCGGACCGGCGCGCGGTATGACGGCCGCGTCGACAGCGCGAGTCGGTTCGGATTGGCCATTCCTGCTGGTGATGAGCGGGATTGGCGGCAGTTACGTGCTGCTGATCGTGGCGCTGGTGGCGGCCGATTTGGCGTACACGTCGCCCACGCATTTCGCGGCCGCGTTGGCGAAACCGGAGATCCGCTACGCGATCCGGTTGACGCTGATCAGTTGCACTATTTCGGCGTTGTTGTCCGTGTGGGTCGCGACGCCGCTGGGCTATTTGCTCTCGCGGTTCCGCTTTCGCGGCCGGTGGCTGGTCGACACGCTGATCGATATTCCCGTTGTGCTGCCACCGCTCGTGATTGGGCTCAGCCTGTTGATTCTGTTCCATCTGCGGTTGCCAGGGGGCAACTTGGAGCAGCGGCTGCAAGATTGGACGGGCATCCGCGTAACTTACGCCGAGCCGGCTGTGGTGTTGGCGCAGTTCGCGGTGGCGTGTGCGTTCGCCGTGCAAACGATGCGCGTGACCTTTGACCAGATCGACACGCGGGCCGAGCAGGTGGCATTGACGCTGGGATGTCGTCGCAGCCAAGCTTTCTTCCTGGTGACGTTGCCGCAGGCGTGGCGCGGACTGATCGCCGCGTTGACCATTTCGTGGGCCCGGTCGCTCGGCGAGTTTGGCCCGATTCTCGTCTTCGCCGGCGCGACGCGGATGCGGACCGAAGTGCTGTCGACGACGGTATTCCTGGAACTAAGCGTGGGTCAGTTGGAAGCGGCGGTGGCCGTGTCGTTGTTGATGGTCGCGGCCGCCATGCTGGTTTTGGGGATCGTGCGGTTGCTCGGCGCGAAGGTGGCACGATGATCGAACTCGAACGATTATCGCTGCGGGCTGGCGCGTTCTCGCTGCGGGATGTCAGCGTTGCGGTTCCGCACGGAACCTATGGCGTGTTGATGGGCGGGACAGGGCAGGGGAAGACCTCGATCCTCGAAGCGATCTGCGGGCTAAAGCCGGTCGTCTCGGGACGCGTGTTGCTCGATGGCCGTGATGTCACCGCTTGGAAACCGGCCGATCGGGGCGTCGGTTATGTGCCGCAGGACCTTGCGTTGTTTCCCATGATGTCGGTCCGCGAGCATCTCGAATTCGCCCTGAAGCTGCGTCGCTGGAAGCCGGCGATGATCGCCGACCGCGTCGCGTCGCTCGCCGAAGTGCTCGGCATCGCGCGGTTGCTCGACCGCGGCGTGCGGCACTTGAGCGGCGGCGAGGCGCAGCGCGTCGCCATCGGCCGCGCGCTTTCCTTCCAACCGCAAATCCTGTTGCTCGACGAACCGCTCAACGCGTTGGACGAACGCACCCGCGACCGCCTGTGCGCGCTGCTGCGATCGGTCCACTCGGAGATCGGCTTGACGACGCTGCACATCACCCATAGCCGCAACGAAGCGCGGCAGGTCGCCGATCGACTGTATGTGCTCGAAAACGGCCAACTGGGCGAACGCCCGCTGGAAACGTTGTCTCAGGAACGCTTCTCGACGGATTGAAAGCGAACGGAATCCACGCATGCATCTGCGAGT
Source organism: Pirellulaceae bacterium (assembly GCA_044356875.1). Taxonomy (GTDB): domain Bacteria; phylum Planctomycetota; class Planctomycetia; order Pirellulales; family Pirellulaceae; genus CAIXSC01. The sequence continues at coordinate 9,814 of JBIKVL010000052.1, forward strand.
GAAATATTCGGGACAACTGCGGGCCGCCACCCGATGCGGCGAAGAGGAAGTTGGCTGGAACGCAACCGGTACGCTCGCCGAACTAATCGCCCATTTAGCCACTCGCCACGACGCCGGCAGGCCACACCTGTTGAGCGACTCGGACGCGATCCGCCCCAGTCTGTTGATCGTTGTCAACGACGCGGCGGTGACGTCGAGCGACGCGCACACGATTCGTTTGCAGGATGGCGATGTCGTATGGCTCCTACCGCCGATCGCCGGCGGATGACTGTGGTTAGTGGGTAGTTGTCAGTTGTCAGTTGTCAGTTGTCAGTTGTCAGTTGTCAGCGGGCGGCGGTTAGTGGGCAGTGGGCGGCGGTTAGTGGGTAGTGGGTAGTGGGTAGCAGTCAGCAGTCAGCGACTAGCAACCAGCAACCAGCAACTGGCAACTAGCAACTGGCGACTAGTGCCGACGGCGCCAAGTCCGCCCCGACCAAGCCTGCTTGCCTCCCAGACCGCCTATTTGCACAGTAGTCGTCCTTTATATGTCCACTTATAGGGACGCGCTAGGACGGAGTTGTAGTATGTGATGAATTGAGTGATCTTATCGCAGAGGTGTGGCAGCGACGCGAAGCTACCCAAGCGGGTCGCTTTGCGTCGTAACAGGCCAAACCAGATTTCAATCTGGTTGAGCCATGACGTGTGTCGGGGAAGGTAGATGAAC